>NZ_JBFLUG010000002.1:0-171423 GCF_041008525.1 Parafrankia sp. FMc2
GCGGGGGCGCGGGCGGGCGGGGTGAGTGTGTCGGCCGGCCGGGCAAGTGCCTCCGGCGGGGCGGAAACGGGCCGCCGGGTCGCCGGCACCGGTGACCGGGGTTACGTTTCCGGACGGCGTCCAGCCCGCGCAACAGCTCCGAGCCGGCGGTGGCTCCGCACCGTCAGTGGCCTCGGGGCAGGAAGCGAGCGTCAGCCGATGGACCGGATCCGCCCCCTCAACGCCTTCGACACCGCCTTGCTCGACTACCAGCTTCTGCACGCCGACGTGCCGATCAACGTCAACTGCCTGCTCGTCGGGACGGGCCCGGCACCGGGTATCGAGGCACTGCGGGCCTGGGTGTCCGAGCGGCTGCTCCGGTTCCCGCTGCTCACCGAGCGGCTGGTCTGCCTGCCCGGACACCGGGCCCGGTACGGGTGGCGCGCGGATCCCGACGTCGACCTCGACCACCTCGTGCGGGAGCACCCGCCCGCCGGCGTCCCGGGCGGGGGCGACGGCGGCGCCGGCGAGCCGGGTTTCGCCGGCACGGAGCTGCGTGACTTCGTGGAGCGCCGCAGCGGCGCGGTCGTCCCCGTTGCCGGGCCTCCCTGGCAGCTGTGGCTGCTGCGTTCCGCGGACGACACCGCGTTCGCCCTGCTGTACCGGGCGAGCCACATCCAGCAGGACGGCACCGCCAAGAACCTGGTGCTGTCGGCGCTGTTCGGGGTCGGCTCCGACCCGACGGCGTTCGTGCCGCCGCAGCGCCGGGAGCCGGGGCGGGCCCGGTCGCGGGAGGTCGGTGCGGCCGTCGCGCGCTCACTGCAGTGGCTGGCCCCCAACGCCAGGTCGGCACCGTTCACCGCCCCCTGGATCGGGCGGACCACCCACAGCTGGGCCACGACCTCCCTGGCCCGGCTGCGGGCCGTCGGCGCCCCGGTCGGCGCCACCGTCAACGACGTCTTCCTCGCCGGGCTGGCCGGGGCGCTGCGGCGCTGGGAGGGAACCGGTCCGGCCACGGAGGGCCTGCCGGTGGCGATGGCCGTCAGCACCCGCCAGCCGGGCGAGCGTGCCATGCTCGCGAACTTCGTGGCCGGGGCGCGGATCGTCCTGCCCTGCGCCGAGCCGCTGCCCCTTGATCGGCTGCTGGCCGTCCGGGACCGCACCGACCGGCTCAAGCAGGGCGGCACCCTCGGGGTGGGGGAGCGGCTGCTGTTCGAGCTGCTGCCCGCCCGGATCCGCCCCCGCCTGTTCGGCGCCGGGCTGAGCGGGCGGTCGTCCGCGCTGTCGGTCTCCAACCAGGCCGGCGCACCGGGCCCGCTGGCCGTCGCCGGTCAGCCGATCACCGCGGCGGTGCCGATCCCGACGTTGTTCCCGGGGCAGCGGCTGGCCTGTCATCTCAGCGGCCTCGGCGACACCGTCAGCGTCGGCACGGCGGCGGACGCCGGGCTGCCCGGGTCCAGAGATCTCGCCGGTCTGTGGGAGGCGGAGGTCAACCTCCTGGAGGAGGCCGTCCGCGCGCTGCTGGTCGGCAACGGGCAGTGGGGTGGCCGGCGTGTCCGCCGCGGGTAGGGCGACGGCTGCCAGCAGGACGGTCGTCGCGGCGGCCGTCCTCGTGCTCGCGGCCTGCCTCACTCCGGCGTCGGCGAGCGCGGACGGACCCACCCGGCCGCGTCGGGCGGGAGCTGGCGCGGGGGAGGGGCCCGGGGAGCAGGCGGTCCGGCTGCGCCATGCCGGGGTCGACCGCCACGCCGTCGTGCACGTGCCGGCCGCGGCGGCCCGGGCGGGCGGCTCGCTGCCGGCGCTGTTCCACTTCCCGGGCATGTTCGAGACGCCGGAGATCGCGGACGCCTCCGCCGGGCTGGCGGCGTTCGCGGACCGTGCGGGTTACCTCCTCGTGATCCCCGAACATGAGGGAATCGGCTGGCAGGGCGTACCTGGTGGGCAGGACGCGCCGCCCGTCGACGACCCCGGTTTCGTCCGTGCGCTGACTGATCTGGTGGTCGCCCGGTACGGCGCCGACCCGTCCCGGCTGTACGCCTCGGGCATGAGCAACGGCGGCCTGTTCACCCAGGGGCTCGCCTGCCGGTACCCGGACCGTTTCGCCGCGTTCGCGACCGTCGCCGGGTCGGCCCCCGGCGTCGGCTGCCCGTCCCGGCCGCCGGCGCCGGTGCCGATGCTGGTGATCCACGGCCGCGAGGACAAGGTGATCAACTACGGGCAGGCGGAGGCCGGTGCCCGCGGCTGGGCGGACGCCGCCGGCTGCGCGCAGACCACCCTGGACACCCCGCTGCCGGACCGCGACCGGGCTGACGGCACCACCGTCGTGCGCCACGAGTTCACCGGATGCCCACCGGGCACCCCCGTCATCCTCGACGAGATCGTCGGCGGTGGCCATCTCCGGCCCGGCGGGGAGCCGCTTCTCCCCGGGCAGGTCCTCGGGCGCGGAAACGGCGATCTCGACGCGAACGAGGCGATCTGGGCCTTTGTGTCGCGCTTCCGGCTGCGTCCCTGAGCGAGGGGGCCTGGTCGCGGACAGATCGCGCATACGCTTCGAGCGGAGGGCGTATCCCGACGAGAGGAATGTCATCGGCGATGGCAGTCGTGGGAATCACCGGGCACCGCGTCCTGTCACCCACCATCACGGAGTACACGACCGCCGAGACGCTGCGGCTGCTGCGCCGGCACCCGTCCGGTGACCTGGTCGGGGTGAGCTGCCTGGCCGAAGGCACCGACAGCACCTTCGCCGACCTGGTCCTCACCATCGGGGGCAGCCTCGTCGCCGTCGTCCCCGCGCGGAACTACCGGGACTTCCTGCCGGCCGAGCACCGGCCGGAGTACGACCGCCTGCGGGACGCCGCGATCCGGGTGCGGACCCTGGAGCTGGCCGAGGTCGACCTGGAGGCGCTGATGGCCGCCAGCCGGGCGATGGTCGACGAGTCGGACGAGCTGATCGCCGTCTGGGACGGCCGCCCCGCGCGCGACTACGCCGGCACCGGCGACGTCGTCGCCTACGCACGAAGCAGGAACAAGCCTGTCCACGTGGTGTGGCCGCAGGGCGCCGTGCGCGACTGACCGCCCGGTCGAGCGGTCACCCGCCCGGTGATCGCCCGGGTCAGCGAGGGGCCAGCGGCACCACGCTGATCTGTACCGGGGTGAGGCCGCTGGTGGGGCCGGGCGCCGGAGGCGGCGGGTGCGGGGCCGCGGGGGTGACCGCCGCGCCGGCCGGGCCGGTGCCGGCGGCAGCGGCCGGCGGTGGCGGTGGGGCTGGCGGAGCGGGCTGGGTCACCGCGGCCGCACCCGGCACTGGCTGATCGCCAGGTGCCGGGCGGACCGCCTGCGGAGGAACCCGTGCCGGCCTGGGGCGTGGCGCGTGTGGGCCCGGCGCGACCTCCACCGCGGTGGCCACCCGCGGCGGGGCCTGCGGGAGCTGCGCGGGGACGGCCGGCTCTGTTGCTTCCGCGGCGCCCGAGGGGGGCGTACTCGCGGAGCTGCCCGGGACGAGGCCGGTGCCGGTGCCGGTGCCGGGAACTTCCGCCTCCTCCGCGGCGGGACGTGGCGTGGCGCTGCGCCGGGGATGCTCCGGAAACGGCGGAGCGGCGCGGTCGGGCGCCTCCGGCCCGGGCAGCACCGCCGTGGTGCGTGCCGCGGCGGTGGCGGTGATCGGGCCGGCGGAGGGACCGGCGATGGCGGCTACCGCGACCGCTGTGACCGCGCAGAGCGCGGCGGCCGAGACCGGGCGCCACCGCGCTGCCGGCCTCTCCCACCGCCCGTCCATCAGGGCAGGCTCTGCTGTGCGGGCGGGCTCTGTCGTGCGGGCGGGCTCTGTCGTGCGGGCGGACTCTGCCGTGCGCGCGGACCTGAACGGCCAGCCGGGCCGCGGCGGCGTCGGCGGGGCGATGCCCGCGGCGAGTGCCCGGGGCTGCTCGGCCGGCGCTGCGACGTCGGGGAGCCAGGGTGTTCCCGCCACCGCGGCCTGCATCGCCGTGCGGGCCCGGCCGGGCGGCAGCGCGTCAAGGACCGCCGCGGTGGTCCGGTCGACCGCAGGGGCGCCGCGGCGCCGGGTGCCCGCCACCGCGGCGCCGCGCCGCGGCCAGCCGGTCGGGGCCGGCTGACCTGTGCCGGCGAACGCGACCACGCGGGCCCAGGCGGGGCCCGCCGGGTCCACCGCGCCCTCGCCGCCGGGCGGCGTGGGCGTGAGGCCAAGGGAGACCACACGCGGCCCGGCGAGCGACAGGACGATCTCCTCGGCCGCCGGGACCGACTGCGCACCCGCCCGGATGTCGGCGCCGGCCGGCGAGGCCAACAGGTCGAGGAGGGTGACGGCGACCCGGTTCAGCTCGGCGGAGGACAGCGGCCCGCGCTCGGCAACCTCCTGGGCCAGCGTCGGGCCGTCGACGTACTCGGTGACCAGGTACGGAAAGCCGTCGCCGTCGCTGCCGTCGCCGATGACTCCGACGTCCAGGACAGCGCAGCGGGCGGGGTGGTCAGCGGCGGCGTGCTCGGCGACCGCGGTGAAGCGTGCCCGCAGCCGCTCCTTGGCCTGCTCCCGGTCGGCCTGCTCCCGGCCGGCCGGCTCGGGCCAGGTGCCCTGGACCGCGGCCGGGTCAGCCAGATGGAGCGCGACCCAGGCGCCGCCGACGGCGCGGCTGAGGAGCACGGGCCCCGTTGGGCCCTGCGCGATCCGGCCGAGCACGCGGTAGGGCCCGACCGAGGTCGGGTCGCTCGCGAGTGGCGGCTGCGCGCGCCAGGGCAGGCCGGTCGTCATACCGGCGCTTCACGGGTGACGCGGGCCTGACCGAGGGTGCTCACCCGATCGAAGGTAGCCGTTCGGGTCGTTTCCGTGAAGCCCGGATCGTCCCCGTCCGGTACGGCTGGTCCCGCCGACGTGGTCCCGACCGGCGCGCGGGGCGGGCGTTCACGCGCCGTCGCGGTAGGTCCGTTCGATGCCGTCGAGGAGCCAGGTCAGCGCCTGTTCGAACCGCTCCGCGGCGAACGGGGCGTCGCCGGCCAGCATCCGGGAGAGGTGGGGGAACACCCCGCTGTCGAGGAGCCCGCGCAGCGCCGGGTCGGCGTCGATGCGGCGGCGCAGTCCGCACAACGGCTGCGGGACGTCCGCTCCGAGTGCCTTCGCGGCCAGCTCCTGTGTGGCGCACCCGATGACGAGGTCGTCCACCGCGTGGATGATCGTCCGCTGGGCCGCCGTGTCGCTGGTGATCCCCGAGGCGGCGGCGAGCACCTGCTCGAGGTGGCGCAGCTTGTTCGGGCCGAGCGCGGGGCGCAGGCCGAGGGCGAGCACCCAGGGGTGGCTCAGCAGGCACTCCCGCGTCCGCCGGGCGATGCGGGTGAGACCGGTGCGCCAGTCGGGGCCGAGGTCGGTGACGAGATGCTCGGCGAACAGGGCGTCCCGCATCAGCGCGAGCAGCGCGTCCTTGTCCTGGACGTGGGTGTACAGCGTCATGGTGCCGACCCCGAGCGCTGCCGCGACGCGGCGCATCGAGACCGCCTCCAGCCCTTCGGCGTCGGCGATCCCCAGGCCGGCGGCCACGATCCGGTCGGAGGTGAGGGAGCCGCGGGGCGTGGCCTGCCGCTCGCGGGCCCGGGTCGGCGGTCTGGGTGTTCCGGCCGCGCCGGAGGGGCGCTCGACATCGGCCGGAACGGTGCCTGTGGTGCTCATCTCACCCGCCAGGGACATCGTCTTTGTGGGGCGTCAATCGTACGGCGTACGCTCGACCGGTTGGTTGCCCGTACAGCGTACGAAGCGTACGCGGGCAGGGGCGGGTGGTGCGGCGGGGCCGAGCTTCGGACGCCGCACGACGACAGGCGTGGGCTGTGGGAGGCGCGATGGCGGACGACGGGGCACTGGCGGGGAGCGGAGCGGGAGCGGAGAGCGGCGACGAAGGCGGAGACGGCGCGGTGGAGAAGCCCACGGCGGTCGTTCCTCCGGTGGCTTCCGGGTCAGCCGATGGGACGGCGCCAGCCGACGGGGTGGCGGCTGAGCCTCGACCGGCCGAACCTGTGACGGCGAAGCCGCCGGAGGAGGTCCCGGCCGCGGCGCAGGCTCCGACACGTGGCCCCGCGCGCCGTGCGCCGGCGTGGGCGGTGCTGGCCGTGTGCTGCCTGGCCCAGTTCATGGTCGTCCTGGACGTGACGATCGTGAACGTGGCACTCCCGTCCATGCAGTCCGACCTGGGACTCTCCGCGTCCGGACTGCAGTGGGTGGTGAACGGGTACACCCTCGCCTTCGCCGGCCTCCTGCTCTTCGGCGGGCGGGCCGCGGACCTGTTCGGTCGGCGCCGGGTCTTCGTCACAGGGCTGACGTTGTTCACCGCGGCGAGCCTGGCCGGCGGCCTGGCCACCACCGAGGCCACGCTGATCGCGGCGCGCGCGGTGCAGGGGCTCGGTGGCGCGGTGCTCGCGCCCGCCACGTTGAGTGTGCTGATGACCTCGTTCCCGGATCCGCGTGAGCGGGCTCGCGCGCTCGGTCTGTGGAGCACGACCGCTGCCGGCGGTGGCGCGCTCGGCGTGCTGGCCGGCGGCCTGCTGACCCAGATCGCGGACTGGCGCTGGGTGTTCTTCGTCAACGTGCCGATCGGGCTGGCGCTGATCATGGGTGCGCGGATCGCGCTCGTCGAGTCCCGCGGCCAGGCGCGCGGGGTGCGGGATCTGGACGTGCCCGGCACGGTCACGGTCACCGGCGGCCTGGTCGCGCTGGTGTACGGCATCGTGCGGACGGAGTCGGGCAGCTGGGGCTCTCCGGTCACTCTCGGCTGGCTGGCGGCCGCGGTGGTGCTGCTCGCCGCGTTCGTGGTCATCGAGCTGCGGACGGCGAACCCGCTGGTGCCTCTGGGTGTCTTCCGGCGCCGTGCGCTGCGCTACGCCAACCTGATCATTCTGATCATGGGAACCGTCATGTTCGGGCTGTTCTTCTTCCTCACCCTGTATCTGCAGCGGATCCAGGGCCAGGAGCCGCTCGAGGCCGGTCTCTCGATGCTGCCGATGCCACTCATGATCATTGTCGGCTCGCAGTTCAGCTCGCGGATGGTCGGCCGCCTGGGCCCGCGTCCGCTCGTCATCGCCGGCACGCTGACCGCGGCGACCGGCATGGCCTGGCTCGGCGCCCTGAGCGCCGGCGGCTCGTACTGGACGCAGGTCTTCGGCCCGCTCGCGCTGTTCGGCCTGGGTATGGGCACCAACATGGTCGCCGTGACCACGGCTGCGACATCCGGTGTGCCGCCGCAGATCGCCGGTCTCGCGTCCGGGCTGCTCAACACCGGTCGGCAGATCGGCGCGGCGGTCGGCCTGGCGCTCCTGGCGACCATCGCGCACCATCACAGCGAGGGACGGCTCGCGGCTGGCACGCTGGAGGCGGAGGCGCTGACCTCCGGGTACTCCCTCGCCTTCGTGATCTCGGCCGGGCTTCTGCTGCTCGCTGCTGTGGTCGCATGCCTGCTTCCCGGACTTCCACCGGCGGTGCCGGTGACCGTCGCCGAGCAGCCCCGCGGGGACCGCGAGCGGCTGGAGGCCCTCGCCGAGGCGTGACCTCCGGCTGATCCCTCGGCTCGACCGCGTGGGCTGTTCCGCCGCCTGCACCGCGGCGCCGGCAGCCGAAGCCGGCACCGGCGAAGCCCTGATCACGCTGTCGGTGCCGGCCGGACGTCGGGCTGGACGTCGGGCCGGCACCGGCGGCTGCTACTCGATCGCCTCGCCGCGAGCGAGGCGCAGCGAGACCTCCATGATCCCGTGGTCCTCGGTGGAGATACCCGGGATGCTCGGGTTCGGGATGTCGAAGTCCGCGAAGGTCACCGGGATCTGGCCGACCACCTGGATCTGGTCGTCGAGGCGCTGGGCCTGCAGGTCCATGGTCACCTCGCGGGAGACCCCGCGCAGGTTCAGGGTCCCGGTGGCCTTGTATGTGCGCTTCTCGTCGCCGGCCGGGATGGAGCCGAGCTCGATCGGCCGGGTCAGGGTGAACTCCGAGACCGGGTAGGTGTCGACGTTCATGATCCGGTTGCGGAACTGGTTGTCGCGGCGGTCCTCGTCGCTGCGCACCGTCGCCATCTGGACCTCGAAGTTCGCCTCGGAGACCTCGGTGCCGGAGATGGTCACCGTGCCGGCGACGTCCGAGGTGCGGCCGGCGGCCGTCGTGTTCTGGCCGAAGAGGACCTCCTCGACGCGGTAGCCGGCCTCCGAGCCCGAGGTCACCCGCCAGGCGCCGTCCAGGGATCCGGTGGCGGCCGTTCCGGCGGTCGCGCCGCCGTTCGACGTTCCGGTGGCCTGGTCGTCGAGCGCGAACTCCTCCGGGGCGTCCTCCTTGATGACGTTGATGTACAACGCGGTACCGCCGACGACCAGGACGGCCACCGCGAGGACCGCGCCGATGAGGTACAGCGGCCAGCGCCGCTTTCCGCGAGGCGTGCTGTCTGCCACCGGTCACCCGCCTTGTGAAGGTCCGAACATTCCTGGCGGCAATGTTGCACACACAACCTGAGTGGAACCTGATGATGCGGTGTCAGTAGCGTGTCGCGCTCCGCCACGTTGCTGTGCTCGCGTCTGCCGGCGGCGTCGCCCGTCTGCCGGCGGCCTCGCCGCCCGTTCTCGTCGCCATGGCCGCCTGAGCTGCGGTGCTACCAAAATGCGGGCCAGTGCTCCGGCCTTCAGGCCGGGGGTGAAGGCCCGCGCGGGAGGGCCTCCAGGCCCGAGCGTGCTTTAAACCGGACGGGTCTGTTCCTCGATGTACCGGTGGAGCACGTCCAACGGCGCGCCACCAACCGAGCCCGCGAAGTAGGAACCCGACCACAGCCGGTTCGCTCGCCAGTAGTGCCGGGCCAGCTCGGGGAACTCCTGGCGCATCCGCCGGGACGACACGCCCTTGAGACTGTTGACCAGCTTCGACAGGGCGACCTTCGGCGGGAAGGTCACCAGTAGGTGGACGTGGTCGTGTTCGCCGTTGAACTCGACGAGTTCGGTCTCGAAGTCGACGCAGACCGCCCGCGCGATCTCTTCCAGGCGGGTCAGGTGCCGGTCGTCGAAGACCCGATGCCGGTACTTGGTAACGAAAACCAAGTGAGCGTGCAGCGCGAAAACGCAGTGTCTGCCGGTACGGATGCTCGGATCGCTGGCCATAGACCAATGGTAGGTTCTGCTCGTGCAGCTTCGGTACAGCTTCCGCTTGTATCCGAGCGCCGGTCAGCGGGCGGCGTTGGCGCGGGCGTTCGGGTGCGCCCGCGTGGTGTACAACGACGCGCTGCGCGCCCGGGAGACTGCACGTGCCGGCGGACTGCCGTTCCCGAAGACCGGGGATCTGTCCAAGCTGCTGATCACCGAGGCGAAGAAGACCCGGGAACGGGCCTGGCTCGCGGACGTGTCTGCGGTGGTCCTGCAGCAGTCCCTGCGGGATCTGGACACGGCGTACCGGAACTTCTTCGACGGGTTGAAAGGCAAGCGCCCGAGGATGGGTCCGCCTCGGTACAAGTCGAAGCGGGACAGCCGGCAGGCGGTGCGGTTCACGGCGAACGCCCGCTGGTCGCTCACCCCGGGCGGGAAGCTGCGACTGCCGAAGATCGGCGACGTGGACGTGACGTGGTCCCGGCATCTGCCCTCGGCACCGTCCACGGTGACGGTGGTCCGGGACAGTGCGGGCCGGTACTTCGCGAGCTTCGTCATCGAGACCGGGTCGCAGGAGACCCTTGCGGGCTCGCCCGCCGAGATCGGTGTCGACCTTGGGCTGACGCACTTCGCGGTCCTCTCGGACGGCACGAAGATCGACTCTCCTCGGTTCCTCCGTCGGGTCGAGAAGCGGCTGAAGAAGGCTCAGCGGGACCTGTCCCGCAAGAAGAAGGGCTCAGCGAACCGGGCCAGGGCCAGGCTGAGGGTCGCCCGTGCGCATGCGCGGGTGGCCGACGCGCGGCGCGAGTTCCACCACCAGCTGTCCACCAGGCTGATCCGTGAGAACCAAGCGGTCGCCGTGGAGGACCTGGTGGTCCATGGGCTCGCCCGTACCCGGCTCGCCACATCGGTGCACGACGCTGGCTGGTCCGCGTTCGTCGCCATGCTGGAGTACAAGGCCGCCCGGTACGGGCGGCGGTTCGTGCGGATCGGCCGGTTCGAGCCCACGTCGCAGGTGTGTTCGGTCTGTGGGGTGAAGGACGGGCCGAAGCCGCTGGACGTCCGGAAGTGGACATGCGGTGCTTGCGGGTCGACGCACGACCGGGATGCGAATGCGGCGGTCAACGTCGCGCTGGCCGCCGGACTGGCGGTGTCTGCCCGTGGAGCGCAGGTAAGACCGGCACCCGTGCCGGCACCGCGCGGCGAAGCGGGAACCCACCCGAAGCTCACGCCCACAGCGGCGTAGCAGGCGGGAATCTCCGTCCTTCAGGGCGGAGAGGATGTCAACCGCGTGGCGTGCTGGGCGGCTCGGCCTCCGCGTCCGACCCGGGGACGTCGGCTCCGGGTGGTGGCGGGCTGGCAGCCGGCTGCTCCGGCTCCGGCTCCGCCATCGAGCCGACGGCGGGCTCCTCCGGCGCCGAGCAGCGTGACAGCATCGCCGCGGTGTTACCGGTCGCCCCGGCGAACCGGGCCGTGATCCCGCGTTCGCGGAACTTGTGCTGCACGTCCTCGAGCGCGGCGACGCCGGCGGAGTCCAGCAGCTGCGCCTCGGACAGGTCGACGACGACGCGCGGCGGGTCGTGGGCGTAGTCGAACGCGTTGACCAGGTCGTTGCTGGAGGCGAAGAACACCGGGCCGCTCACGGCGTAGATCCGCTCGCCGCCCTCCGGGTCGAGAACGCTGGTCACCTTGGTGAGATGGGCGACCCGCCGGGTGAACAGCAGAGCTGACAGCACCACCCCGACGAGCACGCCGTAGGCGAGGTTGTGGGTCGGCACGACCACCCCCACGGTCACGACCATCACCAGTGTCTCCGAGCGGGGCATCCGTCGCAGCGTGCGCGGCGCGATGCTGCGCCACTCGAAGGTCATCACCGAGACCAGGATCATCACGGCGACGAGAGCCGACATCGGGATCACGCCGACCGCCTCGCGCAGCGGGACCACAAGGAGAAGCAGGAATCCGCCCGCGGCGAAGGTCGACAGCCTGGTCCGGCCGCCCGAGGACACGTTGACGATCGTCTGGCCGATCATGGCGCAGCCCGCCATGCCGCCGAGGAACCCGTTGACGATGTTGGCGAGCCCCAGCCCCCACGCCTCCCGGTTCGCGTCGTGGGACGTGTCCGTCATCCGGTCGACGATCTGCGCGGTGAGCAGCGTCTCCAGCAGGCCGACCGCGGTGAGGGTGGCGACGTACGGCGCGATGATCCGCAGGGTCTCCCAGGTCATCGGCACCGAGGGGAGCCCTGGCACGGGCAGGGAGCTGGGCAGGCTTCCCTCGTCCCCGACCGTCGGCACCGAAAGGTCGAACGTGACGGCGGTCAGCGTCAGCAGCGCCACCGCGACCAGCGGCGGCGGCACGGCCCGGGTGATCCGCGGGACGGTGAGCAGGACGGCCAGGCCCACCCCGACCAGGATGTAGACGGCGGGGGACTCGCCGACCACGTGCGGCATCTGCGCCATGAAGATCAGGATCGCCAGCGCGTTGACGAAGCCGATCATCACCGTCCGGGGGACGAACCGCATCAGTCGCGCCACGCCGAGCTGACCGAGGACGAACATCGTCACGCCGACGCCGACGGTGGTCGCGAGCAGGTAGTCCAGGCCGTGCTCCCGCACCAGCGGGGCCGCGACCAGGGCCATCGACCCGGCCGCGGCCGAGATCATCGCGGGCCGGCCGCCGGCGACGGCGATCACGACCGAGATCGTGAAGGAGGCGAACAGGCCGACCTTCGGGTCCACCCCGGCGACGACCGAGAACGAGATGGTCTCCGGGATCAGTGCCAGTGCGGTGACCAGGCCGGCCAGCAGCTCGACCCGGACCGTGCGCAGCCCGGGCCAGGCTGGCCGGGCCGCCCTGGCCAGCCTGGGCAGGCTCGCCCGCGCCCGTACCCGAGCGAGAAGCGGGCGGGTGCGGGCGGCGGCGGGCCCGGGCTGACCCAGGGACATTTCAGGCACGCTGAACTCTCACAGGCGCGAGGTGGTGGTGCGGTCGAGACACCATCCGGGATGAACCGGTCGGGCTGTCGGGGCTCCCGCCTGGACGGGCCGGCACACGGCCCCGGCGCGGACCCCCTCCGGCCGGAGGGGCCCGGATGACCCGGTGGCCGGGCGACGGTGCCCCGGCCGCACGGCGGAGGACATCCCCTACTCTTCCGGTAGGTCAGATATGACGATACAAAGCCCCCCGAACCGGATCTACGGGCCCTCTTCTCACGCCCGCGGCGCTCCGAGCCGCTCAAGGTCATCCTGCATGGTGTTGATCTCCTTGGCCTGGTTGACCACCATCGCCCGCGCCAGCGCGCGCACCCGGTCGTCAGCGGCGTGCAGTGAGGCGTGCTGGGCCATCTCGACCCCGCCGCGGTGGTGACGGATCATCAGGGTGAGAAACAGGACGTCCAGGTCACGCCCGCTGGCCGCGGCCAGCCGAGCCAGCTCCGCCTCGGAGGCCATGCCCGGCATCCGCACTGCTGCTGTCTCCTCGGCGGCCGCGCCCCCGGTAGAGGCGCCCCCGCCGGCGGTGCTCCCGGCCGGCGAGTTCCCCTCCAGGCCGGGCATCCCCCCGTGACCGGGGTGGCCGCCGCCCTGACCGGCCGGGTCATCCGGGTCGGTCATCCACGCCATCGGTGCACGGGCGGAGGTCTGCGGCCGGCCCCAGCCGGCCAGCCAGGTGTACATGACGCCGATCTCCTGCTGCTGGCCGAGCGCGATGTCCTGGGCGACGCTGCGGATGGCGGCGTCACCGCCCCGGCTGAACTCGACCATGGCCATCTGGACGGCCTGCGAGTGGTGCTCGGACATGTCCCGGGCGAACCCGACGTCCACCGAGCTGTCGGCCGGTGGGCGGTCGAGTAGCCCGCGCAGCCCGGCACCCGCGGCGAGGAGCCCGACCACGGCGAACAGCACGAGCGGTGTCCACCAGAGCCGCACCCACGCAGGGGACCGCTCGGCCGGCGCCGCACCCGAAGCGGCCTCGGGCGCCGTCGTCGCCGCGAGTGTCGTCTCCGCGGGCGCGGTCTCCTCGGGCGTCGTCACGTCCCTGGTGGTCTGGTGCTCACGCGGCATGGCGGACACGCCCTGATCGTCGTCGGACCGGCTCATCACCGTCCAGTCTGACCCACCAGCGGCGCCCGGTCAGGGGCGAACCGCCCGGGAGCGCCGGGCCACCCGGCCCCCGGGTTCCCTCCGGCGGGTCGTCAGACCTGGATGTGGGAGTTGAAGACGAACGTGCGCTTGCCGACCTGCACCCGGGTACCGGGCACCAGCGGCGCGGGCTGGTGCGGGCTCAGCGGCGTCCACACGGTCGCCTCCGGCGGGGCGATGTACGTCCCGTTGGCCGACCCGCGGTCGGTGATCACCGCGTCCCATCCGTTCAGGGTGATCACCGCGTGGACCCGGGACACCGCGCTCTCGCCGTCCTCCACGGGCAGCGGGCGGGCGTTGCCGGCGCGGACCGCCTCGTCCCGGTCGGGCTGGCGGCCGATGACCAGATCCATGTCGACGTTGACGGTCTGGCCGTCGTCGAACACGAGCACGCCGATCGGCGGCCGCGGGCCGAGCACGGTCCGGTTCGTCTGCTGGGCCAGGGAGATCCCGCACTCCGCGCAGTACGGCGCCTGCGGGTGGTTGAAGTGGCCGTTGGCACACATGATGCCCTCGACCTGGGGCTGCGCCGCGTTCGGCAGCATCGTCTCGGCGTCGTCGTCCTCGATGAGGTCCGACACCGTGAAGGTCGGGTCGCCGGGCAGCTGGGTGAGCGCGTCCTGGTCGTCGTCCAGATCGTCGTGGAGGTCGTCGTGCAGGTGCTCCGCACTGTGCCCGTCGTGGCCCTGGCCGCGGGCGGCCAGCTCACGCGCGGCGAGCGTGGTGGGGGGATCCTCGTCCAGCTCGTCGAAGTCGGCGGCCTGGGTCGGCTCGGCAGCGGCCGCGAGCCGGCGGTGCGCCTCGTCGTCCTTGCTGAGCAGCGGGGTGAGCGCCGGCGGTGCGGTGGACAGCTGATCGGGCATCCGCCGGCCCGGAGAGGGGATGGGCGCGGCCTCCGTCATCGGCTCGCGCGGCGGCTCGAACCCGGCGAGGAACGCGTCGCCGGAGCCGAGGGACGCGGCCGCGGCGGCAGCGTCGTCGTCCACGATCAGACTCGCCGCCGTGCCCGGAACGGCACCGACCCGCAGGTCCAGCGGGAAGCCGAGGTCGTCGAGCCCGCGCAGGCCGGTGAGCCCGGCGAGGCCCGCCTGCAACAGGCTGGGCATCGCCTCGGTCGGCCCGATGTCGACCCTCGTGGTCTCGAGCGGCAGCAGCCGGTCCACCCAGGTCGCGGAGTCCACCCCGGAGAGGGACACCGGCGTGGGGCCGCCGGTGACGACGTCCATCGCACCGTGGACCAGCGCGGCGATCCGGTCGTTGACAGTTGTCAGCAGGCCGAAGTCGGGGACCCGCTCGGCCTCGGCGTCGACGAGGAGGCCGGCCACGCGGCGGACGAGACGGGAACCTGTCGTGGCCGGGCTGCCCGCCTCGCTGGTGACCTCGGCACACAGCGCGAGCAGCCGCTTGGTGGTCTCAATGGTCTCCGGCCGGCTCACGGAGGCGACGACCAGCACACCGGGCCGCCTGACGACCACACCTGCCTGCCCGCCGTGCCCGGTGCCGACCACGACCCGGAAACGGTCCAGTCCCGCCATTGCCTCGCCCTTCGCCGCTTCTCCGCGTCGTGCAAACGGTACCGATCTTCAGACTAGCGGCACCCCCGCGCGCCGTACCGTACTTATCCTGCCGGGCGGATCGCCACGGTAAGCCGATATGTCCGATGTTCACCTCCGGTGAGGGGTGTGCGTGCGTCCGCCTTCTCTCCCGTGGTATCACCCACGCGGACGCGGCCTGGCGTGGTCGTCAGACCGGGCAGTTCACGGCCGGGCACCGCCGCCCCGCCGGGCGCCGGCCCGAGGGCGTTCAGATGAGCCGCCCGCCGCGGAAGCGCCACCGCAGGAACGGGACGCGCATGGGGCCGTTCGCGGTCAGCCACACGCCCAGCCAGACGACCGCGAAGTGGAGCAGGAAAGCGGCGCCGGCCAGTCCGTCCGCCCCCGGAACCGCGCCGGCCCGCACCGCGAGCCAGACCAGCAGCCCTTCGTTGAGCGCGGTGAGCAGGCCGAACAGCATCGGCCAGTCCTTCTCCCAGCGGAACTGCTGCAGGCCGTGATAGACGACCTCCCAGCCCAGCCCGATCGCCGCGACGGTGAACAGCACCCCGAAGCTCGCCCGGTAGGCCGCGCCCAGCGGCGCGTCGGTGGGCAGTACGGGGGTGATCAGCACCGTCAGAAGAGTGCCGACGATGGCCAGCAGGAACAGCCTGGTCTGAAGTCGTCCGGCCAGTGTCGGCACCATCGTTCAGATTCTCCGATCGGTACGGCGTCAGACCGGTTGGTTGCGCATCCAACGCACCCATTGCGACACCGAACGGGCCACCCCCAACCGGGGTACGAATCCCTGCGAAGCCAGGTCGTCACAGATTTCCTGGGCGGCGATCTGCAGCCCCAGGAAGGTGTCCACCCCGGGGAAGTACCCGCCGAGAGTCGCCGCGCCCGACGCGTAGAGCCGCCCCGAACCGCTACGCGTGCCGCGGACCTCGAAGGTGCGCTCCACGTCGAGGCGGCCGAGCGGGTTGTGACCGGCACCGGAGTGGTCGAGAAGGTCGGCGAGGACCCGGTGCTCGCGGATGTCCGCCACCAGCCCGGTCGCGTCGATCACGTAGGCCGCGGGGACCTCGAGCATGCCGTCGGCGGTGCGGACCCGGGTGACCACCGTGCCGCCCGGCCCGGGGGTGAGCCGCTCCACCTCGCCGACCCTGGTCGCGTACCAGCCCTCGTGCCGGCCGCGGGCGAGCTGCTCCTGCCACTTGCGCCGCCGGGGGGTGTTCGTCCCGCCGATCGTCTCGTAGAGCGCCCTGCGCTCGTCGCCCTCGAGCGCGCGCATCCGGGCCTTGAGCTGGCCGCCCCACACCGACTTCGGATAGTTGAACCCCTGGTAGGCCCAGCCGTCGCCACCGCGGCGGCGCATGAACACGCTCGGCCCGTGGGACCCGCGTACGTAGGTGCGGAACAGGTGCACGATGTGCGTGCGGGCGCCGTGCCGGTCACGGTCGGTGATCAGGCGGTCGAGGATCCGCGAGGCGACGATGCCCGCGCCGCGCACCACCACCGTCGCCGGATGGCGGATCAGCTCGTCGTAGACGTGCTCGTGCGGCTCGTAGGCGTTGACGACCCGGCGGACGTCCCCGTATCGCGACCGGTACTCCTGCAGGTCCGGGAGGAACTTCAGGCCCGGGTAACCGACCCCCAGGTGGACGTGCCGGCTGCGGAACGCCACCCGCCGGGTCGCCGACCGCCCGGTCGGGGGAGTGATGATCGTGAAGTAGCCGCCGCCGGCGCGGCGGCGGACCATCCGCACCTGGCCGGGCACCAGCATCTGCGGGTAGGAGATCCGCGCCGCCTCCCGGGCCATGCTGTCGAAGACCGCCCCGATCCTCGGGGTGAAGTAGTCCGACAGCAGCGGCTCGGTGGCGACCCGGAACAGCGGCTCCACGAAACCGCGCAGGCCGCGGGCGGCGAAGGCCTCCCGGACGGCGTAGGACGGGAACGCCCAGATGTTGTCCGGCGTCGACCCCGAATCGGACCGGATGCGTTCGTGGTCGGGGATCTGGGAGACCCGGGTCAGGTACCGGTAGGTCTGCCACGGCGTCTCGATGTTGGAAAGCACGCGGATGGCCGAGGTCGGCGCCCCCGCGATGCGCAGGTAGTCGACCAGGACGAACGAACCGATGCCACCGCCCACCGTGACCAGGGGGGTGTCGTGGACGGGGATGCCCGCCTGGGCCAGCATGCCGTCCGTCCAGACCGACGTGTCCACCAGCGCGGGGGTGAGGTCCCCACGCACCGGGGCCGGGTGGCTGGCCCGAGCGGGGGCCGGAGACCTGGTCCGGCCGGGCGGTTCGGGATGTGCGGGTGGCGGCGGTCCGGACCGGGCGGGCGGTCGCGAGGGTGCGGGCGGTGCCGGCTGCGGTGGCGGCTGCGGTGGCGGGGCCACCGGGCCCGCGAGGACCGTGGTCGGCCCGTCGGCGGGGTCGTCGGGCTGGTCGTCAGGACGCGCGGTGGGGCGCCCGCCGGGGCGGGGCTGCCGGTCACCGGGTGACTGCGCGCCGATCACCGCCGGTGCCTCCTAGATCCGACCTGCCGGCCTGACGCCGTCTTCCCTGGCCGGGAAGCCAGGATAGGTCGGTGGACCCCCCGTCCGGGCCGGATGTCCGTGGCAAGACAGGGCCCGGCCGGGCCCGGTGCCGCGACGGGCCCCGGGCCCGGGGCGCCGTCGTCAGGGGAGCGCCCGGTCCAGGTGGATCGCCGCGCTGATCAGGGCCAGGTGGGTGAACGCCTGCGGGAAGTTGCCCAGGGCCTCACCCGACGGGCCGATCTCCTCCGCGTAGAGCCCCACGTGGTTGGCGTAGGTGAGCATCTTCTCGAACACCAGCCGGGCCTCGGCCGTGCGGCCGGCCCGGGTCAGCGCCTCGACGTACCAGAACGAGCAGAGGTTGAAGGTGCCCTCGTCGCCGGTCAGCCCGTCGCTGCCGTCGGCGGCGTACCGGCGCACCAGGCTGTCACTGACCAGGTCCGAGCCGACCCGGTCCAGGGTCGACAGGAAGCGGGGGTCGGTCGGGCCGGAGAACTTCACCAGCGGCATGCAGAGCAGCGACGCGTCCAGCCGCGGCGAGCCCGGGAACTCCATGTACGCCCCGAGCTGGGGATTCCACGCCTCGTTCTGGACGAACCGGTAGGCCCGGCCGGCGTGGTCCTTCCAGTCGTTGGTGGGCCCGGGAAGACCGCGCTGCCGCGAGATCCGGCAGGCCCGCTCGAACGCGACCCAGGTCATCACCGCCGAGTAGGTGAACCGCTGCCGCCCGCCGCGGGTCTCCCAGATGCCCTCGTCGGGCTGCTCCCAGTGCTGGGCCAGCCAGTCGAGCTGGCGCCCGAGCGCCTCCCAGAGCTGGAACGAGATCGGGACCTGCTTGTTGTAGAGGTAGACCGAGTCCATCAGCTCGCCGTAGATGTCGATCTGGAGCTGGTCGGCGGCGCCGTTGCCGATCCGGACGGGCTTCGACCCGCGGTAGCCCGCGAGGTGCTCGAGCACGATCTCGTCCAGGTCGGCGTTGCCGTCCACGCTGTAAAGCACACGCAGGCCCTGATCGGGGGGTGCCTCCTTGCACCGCTGCTCCAGCCAGTCCATGAATGCCGCGGCCTCGTCGGTGAAGCCGAGTGCCATGAGCGCGTAGGTGGTGAAGGCGGCGTCCCGGATCCAGGTGTAGCGGTAGTCCCAGTTGCGGACCCCGCCGAGCTCCTCCGGCAGAGAGGTGGTCGGGGCGGCGATGAGTGCCCCGGTCGGGCGGTACACGAGCAGCTTCAGGACCAGGGCCGAGCGGAGCACCATCTCCCGCCAGCGGCCCTGGTACCGCGCGGAGCGCAGCCAGCTCTGCCAGTACCCGAGGGTCCGGGCGAACAGCTCGTCCGCCTCCCCGGTCTGCAGGGGCCGGATGGGGGAGTTCCACTCCAGCACGATGTCGGACGTCTCGCCCGTCGCCAGCTCGAAGTCGCAGGCGACCGCCGTCCCCACCACCCGCAGCGGCAGTGCCGTACGCAGGACGAGGCTGCCCGACACCGACTCGAAGACCGCCCCCGCCCCCGGCACCAGGGTCACTGTGTGGGACGCCCGCCCGTAGTCGAAACGGGGGTCGCAGCGCAGCGTGAACCCGGCGGTGCCGCGGACGGCGCGGGCCTGCCGGACGATCACGTGCGGTGTCTCGGTGCGGTCGTTGTCGACCGGGACCATGAAGTCCACGACCTCGCCCACCGCGGACGGAGTGAGGAACCTGGTCATCAGGATGTTCGAGTCGGGCAGGTAGAGCTGCTTGGCCTTCGACCCGCCGCAGTGAATCCGGAAGGAGCCGCCGCGGTCAGCGTCCAGCAGGCTCGCGAAGACGGACGCGCCGTCGAAGCGCTGCGGGCAGTACCAGTCGATCGTTCCGTCCGTGGCCACCAGGGCCACGGTGCGGAGATCACCGATGACCCCGTGCTCCTCGATCGGCGGGTAGTCGGATCCGGGCATGCAGTTCTCCGCGCGTGGGATGTCCGGGCGAGCCGGAGAGACGGGCTGTGCGGCAAGTCCTGGGAAGCGGCGGGTCCTGAAGGTTCCGTGCGTCTTCCATCGGGTGGTCACTGCGCCCACGTCGGCGTGGTTAGCCGAAGGTACCCCGCCCCGGCGGGCGGACCGGCCTCTCCGGCAGGCCACAGAGCACCGCCGAAAGTGCCCCCGACTACCCGATCGGGGTGGTGACGGCCTGCCCCGGCCGGGCGGGCGGGGGCTGGCTCCGGCGAGGTGAACCGCCACTTCTGACAGTCGAGTCGTCTGCGGGGGCGACTGCGGCGACCATGGCCCACGCGGGTGGTCCGGCACAGGCCCGGGGTCTTGAGTGTCCGGCGTTCGGGCAGGCACCCTACGATCACGACATGACGAAGCAGTGGCCGGCCATCGCGGACGGCCGAGCCGGCCTTGTCATGTTCGCCCGCGGCGACCGGGTCTTTCCGGTGGATGACCTTGGCGGCGGTGTGTGGTCCAGGCGTGGGACGGTGCTCTCCGTGCACCCGCTGTCGTGGGAGGAGATGCAGCCCTCGTCCGGCGGCGTGCGGGTGGACGCCACCCCCGCTGCCACCTCCGGGTGCGCGCGCGCGACGGTGCTGTGGGATGACGGCTCCGCGGAGGTGCTGGCGGAGGACAAGCTCTGCCTGGTCTACGACCAGGAGGCACCCGTCGGCATCCGCGTGGTCACGATGCCGATGAGCCAGCCCTGCGACGTGGTGGACCACGGCGGGCAGGTGGTGCTGGTGCTGCGGGAGGGCCTGCTGCCCCCCGAGGCCGTCATCGCGCTGCGTGCCGGGCTCGGCCGGGTGCGCGCCGCGCTGACGCCGGGCCACACCGACACCGCGTCGGCGGCCGAGCAGCGGCGCAGGGACCTCGGTCTGCTCAACGCTCTGATCGCCGAGATGACCAGCACCGGCGTCGCGCCCACCGGAAGAGCAGCCGCCGGCACCAGGTCCGCCGGACCGATGCCCGCCGGACCGATGCCCGCCGTCACGCCGACCGGGACCGCGCCCCCTCCTGCCCCCGCGACTACCGGCACGAGCGGGGAGCCTGCTCGGAACCCGGACGCCGGGCGCCCGGCGGCGGCGGTCGGGCGCCCGACCACCGCGCCGGGCGGTCAGAGCGGGAACGCGCCTCGACCGAGCGCCGGCGTGCCTCGATCGGGGGTGAGTGTGGGGCGTCCTGACGCCGTCCCGCCGGGCTTCCGCCCCCGGATCCCGGGGCCGGGGGAACCGGCCCGGCCCGCCGCGGTCGGGTCCGCCCCCGCGGGGGACGAGGTCGTGGTCGGTGGCTACCTGCCGGCCGAGCCCGCGCAGCCGAGCGGGATGACGCGGCGCACCCAGGGCGGCCAGGGCCCCGAGGGCGGGCAGCGACCCGCGGCCGCGGTGCTGCGCCCCGACGTGATGGTCGGCGGACCCGGTGACGGCGCGGCCACGGGTCCGCAGGTCCGCCCGGACCTGGGCGGGCGCCCTGACGTGTTCGTCGGACGTCCGGACACGGACGCGGACATCGAGGGCATGGTGGCCAGCCCGCAGGGCAGGGCGGTCACGAACCCCGGGACGGGCCCGCTGCCCGGTTCCGGGCCGCAGGCACGGTCCAGGAGATGACCCGGAGACAAACCGGCGCACCGGCCGCGGGCCGGGGGACCGCGTCGGCCCGGTGCGCCTGATCCGGTGATGGAGAGAGCCGCGGCGCCGCTGGTCGTCAACCGGCGGGAGGGGCGGGGACCCGGACCGCCGCGGGCTCAGAGCCCCTGAGGGCGGGGCCGCGCGCTCAGGAGGTCGAGTACGGCCCCGGACGCACCCCCGGGCTGTAGGCGTTGCCGTTCATGCCCGCGCGTGGCTGCTCGGTCATGGCCTGGCTGACCTTCGACGCGATGGCTTCGGTGAGCCGGATTGCCTGGGTGAGCGAGAGATTGAGGACGATCTCGCTGTCATCGGTCATCGCGAAGCGTACCGACACATCCGCCATGCTCTTTCCTCCCATTTCAGGTCCCCCGGACACCCGTGGCCGGTGGCCGATCGTGCCGAGGAGGCCCTTGAGGACCGCCTCATCCCCGCGGCCAAGGGACGTGGTGACCGATCCACGATCCCCGATCGGGTTGTCGGCGCGTGCGTGACCCCCCTCGTTCGGGGATGGGGCGATGCTGGTAGCCGTCGGCGTGGTGGACTTTCGGTGACTTCCCATGGTCGAAAACGTCTCCCCCGTACTGACCTCGCCTGACTGAGGTCATCTCTCGGTGATGGTCCCATCTCGGGGCGTCGCCGGCATTCAGGGGAGTTTTCGGTAAAGGTGACATGAGACACGACTGTGGTCTTATTCGAGGGTCATCCTGCCTCCTGTTTCCGCTCCCGGCGGCTCCGCGGCGGTCGAACCGTCGCTCGCGGCACCCGGGAGCGGCTGTCCGTGCCGGCTCGGGAGCAGCAAGCTGCCAGAAACGGTCAGATCCACCCTGGGAACCACATCCGCATCCGCCAGGACGAGTACGGAATCACCTCGGCGGCCAGAATCGGATAGAAGTAGGCGAACAGGAGGACCACAGCCACCGTGTACACGCCGACGGCCAGCGCGCCGGTGAGCCGCCTGACGTCAGACGCCTCCCGCGGCCCCAGCGCCAGCCCCGCCATCGCCGTCAGGCCCAGCACCAGGAACGGCAGCGACGGCAGCGCGTAGAAGAAGAACATCGTCCGGCCCGGGAGCAGCAGCCAGGGCAGGAACGCGGAGCCGAACCCGACGAGCACCAGCGCCGCCCGCCAGTCGCGGCGGCGTACCCACAGCACCAGCGAGCCGACCAGGGCCGCCGTGCCACCCCACCAGATCGCCGGGTTCCCCAGCGCGATGACCTCCCGTGAGCAGCCACCCGGTGCCGTGCAACCCTCGGCGCCGAACGCCGGCGAGCTGTAGAAGTAGGCGATCGGACGTCCGAGCACCAGCCAGCTCATCGGCGTCGAGCGGAACGGGTGGGAGTCGGACAGCCCCTCGTGGAAGTTCAGGACCTGCTGCTGGTAGTCCCACCAGCTGCGCCAGGCATTGACGAAGCCGTCACCGTGCGCGTCCCGGTTCCAGCCGCCGTCGGTGACGAACCAGCCCGTCCACGTCGCGAGGAACGTCACGACGGGCAGGGCGACGAAGCCCACCAGCCAGCCGGGCAGATCACGGCGCAGCGCCCCCAGGAAGGGTGACGGCGCCCCTGCCGTGCGGCGGGCACCGACGTCCCACGCCAGGGCCAGCGCCGCGAAGCCGACCACGGTGTAGAGCGCGCTCCACTTCACGCCCATGGACGCGCCGAGCGCGACTCCCATGAGGATCCGCCACGGGCGTGGGCCGAGCCGTGGCCCGAACCGCGCGTCGGCGGACCCCGCCGCGCCCGGCTCCATCCGGTCGAGCCGGGCGGCCATCCGCCGGCGGCCGTCGTCGCGGTCGAGCACCAGGCAGGCCAGCGCGATGACGATGCCCGTCATCAGGAAGATGTCGAGGATGCCGATCCGGCTCTGCACGAACTCCAGCCCGTCCAGCGCCAGCAGGAGGCCGGCGAAGCATCCCAGCAGCGTCGAGCGGAAGATCCGCCGCGCGGCCCGGGCGAGCACCAGGACGGCGAGCGTGCCAGCGAGCGCGGACGAGAAGCGCCAGCCCAGCTCGGGGCTGCCGTGCGCGGTGCCCGCACAGTCGACATAACCGAACAGCCACTGTGACGCGGCCATGAGCCACTTGCCGAGCGGCGGGTGGACGACGTACGCGGGTCCGTCGCAGGTCTTCGAGTTGATCTCGTACCCGGCGGTCATGAGACCCCAGGCGTCCTTGACGTAGTAGACCTCGTCGAAGTAGAGCCCGCGGGGTTCGGTGAGCCGCCAGAAGCGCAGGATGCCGGCGGCGACGGCGATGAGCACCGGGGCGACCCAGCCGACCAGCCGGTCACCCGGCATGGGCGGGCACAGCTTCGCCCGCCGTTCCTGCCGCTCCCGCTCCGCCCGGCCGGCCGGGACGGCGGCAGTCGGCGTGCCCGCACCCTTACCCGCGTCCACGTCCGCGTCGGGACCCGGCGGTCCGGTCTCGGAACGGGAAAGATGCGCCGTCGTCGCCGTCACACCGATCAGGGTAGGTCCTGGGTCCTGGCAGACTGGTCGGGTGTCCGGGACCCTGGTGCTGTGCGGTGCCCCGATCGGTGACCCACGCGACGCCAGCCCGCGGCTCGCCGAGGTGCTCGCGACCGCGGACATCATCGCCGCCGAGGACACGAGGCGCCTGCGCCGGCTCGCCCACGCGCTCGGGATCACGATCCGGGGCCGGGTGGTCTCCTGCTACGACGCGGTCGAGGGCGCGCGTGCCGCGATGCTCACGGAGCAGCTGCTCGCCGGCTCCACCGTCGCGCTGATCACCGACGCCGGCATGCCCGCGGTCTCGGACCCGGGTTTCCGCCTGGTCGCGGCGGCGTCACAGGCCGGCGTGCCGGTCACGGTCGTGCCGGGCCCGTCCGCGGTGACGGCGGCCCTCGCGGTGAGCGGGCTCCCCTCGGACCGGTGGACCTTCGAGGGGTTCCTGCCCCGCAAGGGCGGTGAGCGCCGCGCCCGACTGCGTGGCCTCGCGGCAGAGGCCCGCACCATGGTGTTCCTCGAGTCCCCACACCGTCTGGTGGCGGCGCTGCGCGAGGCGGCGGACGTCCTCGGTGGCGGTCGGCGGGCGACCCTGTGCCGGGAGCTGACCAAGACCTGGGAGGAGATCGTCCGGACGGATCTGGCTGGCCTGGTGGACTGGGCGACGGACGGCCGGGAGATCCGAGGCGAGTTCACCCTGGTCGTCGCCGGTGCTCCGGCGGGGGCCCGCGGCGGAGCTGACAGCGCGCCCGGTGGTGCGGCCGCGGGCCGGCCGGCCGGCCCGGCGGTGCTGGCCGCGGCGGTCGAGCACCTCGTCGCGGGGGGCATGGCGCCGAAGGAGGCACGTAAGACGGTTGCCGCCGACCACGGGATCGGGTCCCGGCAGGTCTACGACGCGATCGTCGCCGCCCGTGCCGCGGCCGAACCCGAAGGCGATGACGTTCCCGACCCCGAGAACGCCGCCGGGCCTGACGAGGGCTCCGGGTCTGACGAGGGCTCCGGGGTCGGAAGGCACCTGGGCGGTTCGTCGCTGACCGGAGCCTGAACCGGGCGGGCCCGTTCCGCCGGCGCGGCACCGTGGCCGGAATCGGACGCGCCGGAACCCGGCCTGCTGGCAACGGCGGCCGGGGGCGGGACACTGGATCGCGACAGCCGGGGTACGCCCCGCGCGCCGTGGTGGCTGAAAGAAACCGTCCGCCCGCGTCCGACCCCACTCCGCCGGAGTGCGGACCGGTTTATGATGCGCGATGCAGGCGTCAGGGGGGCGGTTCGCACCCCGCGGGTCGCGGTTACGGCGGCTCGCGGTGCGACCGACGACGCGAGGGGGAGCTTTCATATGGGCGTGGCAACGACCGAGTTCTCGGTCCGGAAGACGGAGATTCCGGGGCTGCTCGTCTTCGACATCACCAGCATGGCGGACGAGCGCGGCTGGTTCCAGGAGAAGTTCCACCGGGCCAAGCTGGTCGCCGCCGGGTTGCCGGAATCCTTCGAGGTGGTGCAGACCAGCGTCTCCTTCAACCGGAGCGCGGGCGTGACCAGGGGTTTTCACGCTGAGCCCTGGGACAAGTACATCTCGGTGGTGGCCGGCCGGGTCTTCTGTGCCTACCTGGACCTGCGGGCGGGCGGGAACTTCGGGCGGGTCGTCACCGTCGAGATCGACCAGAACTGCGCGGTGTTTCTTCCGAGAGGGGTGGCGAACTCCTTCCAGACCCTGGAGGATGACACCTACTACATCTACAGTGTCAACCGGCACTGGAGCGCCGAGGAATACGACGACTACGTCTTCGTCAACCTGGCGGACCCGGCGCTCGGCGTGCGCTGGCCGATTCCGCTCGACGAGGCCGTGATCTCGGAGCGGGACCGGAACCACGCCGCGCTGGCGGATGTCCGCCCGTTCGACGAGGTGCCGGCATGACAATGGCACGGTCGTCCGCGCACAACGCCCGCGGCCGGAACACGGCGGGTGGCCACGGAGAGCTTTCCGCAGGCAGGTCGGGATCGGTGTCGAAAGGTGGGCGCAGGCCGGTATGAAGGGCATTGTTCTGGCGGGAGGTACGGGTTCCCGGCTCTATCCCATCACCCACGCGGTCAGCAAGCAGCTCATGCCCGTCTACGACAAGCCCATGATCTACTACCCGCTTTCCACCCTGATGGCCGCCGGAATCCGCGAGATCCTCATCATCACCACCCCGCAGGACCAGGCGCAGTTCCAGCGCCTGCTGGGTGACGGTTCGCGGCTCGGCTGCCGGTTCGAGTACGCCGTGCAGGACGAGCCGCGTGGGCTGGCCGAAGCCTTCATCATCGGAGCTGACTTCGTCGGCGACGACAAGGTCGCCCTCGTCCTCGGTGACAACATCTTCTACGGCGTCGGCCTGGGGGAACAGCTCAGGCGGTACACCGACCCGGTCGGTGGGGTGGTCTTCGCCTACCACGTCTCGGATCCGGAGCGCTATGGCGTGGTCGAGTTCGACGACCGGCGGCGGGCGATGTCCATCGAGGAGAAACCGGAGAAGCCGAAGTCGCGCTACGCCGTGACCGGTCTGTACTTCTACGACAACTCCGTTCTGGAGATCGCCCGGGCCACGAGGCCGAGCGCCCGGGGCGAGCTGGAGATCACCGCGGTCAACCAGGAGTACCTGAGCCGCGGTGGCCTGAACGTGCACCTGCTTGACCGGGGTACCGCCTGGCTCGACACCGGCACGTTCAACTCCCTCATGCAGGCAGCCCAGTTCGTGCAGGTGATCGAGGAGCGGCAGGGTCTCAAGATCGGCTGCATCGAGGAGGTCGCCTGGCGGGAGGGCTTCCTCACGGACGACCAGCTGGCGGCGCTCGTGCGGCCGCTGGCGAAGAGCGGCTACGGCGCCTACCTCCAGAGCCTGCTGGAAGGCTGAGTCGCGCCCGGCGGCGGCGGGCCCGGGCTGTGCCCGGCCGAGGCCGGGGGCTGACGCCGGGACGGGGCGGGGTCCGGGACGTCCGCGGGGCGCAGGAAGCGCGCCGGGTTGCCGACCCACACCTCACGCTCCGGAACGTCGTGCAGGGCAACCGCTCCCATGCCCAGGGTGGACCATGGCCCGACGGTGAGACCTTCGCGGACCAGCGCGCCGGCGCCGAGATAGGCCCCCGACCCCACCCGCACCGAGCCGGCCAGCGAGACGGACGCGCACAGCGTGGCGTAGTCGTCCACGACGTCGTCGTGGGTGAGAACCGTGTTCGGCATGATGACCACGTGCCGTCCGAGCTGGACCGAGGCGGTAAGCACCACGCCGGCGAGCAGGACGCAGCCGGGCCCGACCGTGGAGGAGCCGGAGACCGCCGCGGTGGGGTGCACGATCGTCGCGTACCGCTCCTCGGTGACACCGGCCTCCGCCAGCCGGCCCGCGAGCCGCTCGCGGCCCCGGCCCGGGCCGGGGCAGAGCACGATCCGCGCCTGGGGACGCTCCGTCACGGCGTCCAGGCCACCGAGGACGGGTAGCCCGTCGATCTCGCTGCCCCAGCGCGCGGGGTTGTCGTCGACGAATCCCAGGATGTCGTGGCCGCCGGCGGCCCGTGCCGCCTGCGCGGCCTCCCGCGCCAGGCCGGAGGCGGCGACCAGGATCAGCGGCCCGCCGCCGCCCGCCGCACCGGCCGGGCGGGTGCTAGCCGGCCTGGACATGCTGATCCAGGAAGTCCTCGACAGCCCGGGCCCGGTCCTCGGGTGCCGCGGCGACCGTCTGCTGCAACGTGATCAGGCCTTCGGTGGTGAGGGCCTGGGTGACGCGGGACAGGACGCCCTGTAGCTGGAGGTTCGCGACGTCCAGGCGGACGACGGGCAGGAGGTTGTTGGCCGGCAGCGCGTGCCGGTCGTCCTCGAGCACGACCAGCCGGTTGGCGGCGACCGCGGGATCCGAGCGGTAGACGAGCGCCACCTGCACCTTTCCGTCGAGCAGGGCACGGATCGTGCCGGGCCCGCCGTTGTCGAGGACCTCCGAGTGCCCGAAGCTGACGCCGTAGGTGTCGCGCAGCACCGGCAGGCAGGCGGACCACGCCGAGCAGCTCGCCGGCGCCCCGAAGGCCAGCGCGGGGCCGACCCCGGGGGCGGCCAGGTCGGACAGGGTGCCGAGGTGGTGCTCCTCCGCGGTCGCCGCCGTCACCGCGAACACCGGTGCCCGCCCGCCGGGCGCGGCCGGGTAGGCGATCAGGCGGCGCTGGGTCAGCGCCGGCATGAGGCCCTTCACCGTGACCACCTGGGCGGTCAGGGCGGGCGCCGTCTGCACCCCGCTGCCGGTCTGGCCCGCGAGGCCGGATCGCAGTTCGTCGAGATGATCCGGCGCGACGTCGACCGTCCCCTGCTCCAGCGCCCACATCAGCTGGTCTCGGGTCGGGAAGGAGCGCACCGTGGTCTGGTACCCGTGCCCGCCGAGCTCCCGCGCGTAGAGGTCGGCGACCAACGAGCTGTCGAGGGCACTGGTGGCGCCGACCGTGATCCGCGGACCGGCCGCGCCGTCGTCCGCACCGCCGCCGCCGGTCAGGCTGACGCCGACCAGTACCCCGACGGCGATGACGCACAGGACGGCCGCGGCGGAGGCGGCCAGCCGCGCCCGCCCGGTCGGAAGCCTCACCGAATGCCGCTCGCGGTGTCCGGTGAGGCTTCCGACCGGGCCCCGGGACCGGGGGACGCGCTCGCCGCGGCCATGGCCGCGGTGCGGACCGCGATGACCGACTTGACCAGCGGGCCGCTCCGCTCGTCGATGATCTCGGAGTCGGGGAAGTAGGCGCGCAGCTCCGTCCGGCCGATCAGCTCGGTCGACATGGTCGCGCTCAGCGCGTCCTCGCGGTCCGGCGACTTCGTGTGCGCGAGCGGCCAGTGCTGGGCGACCGAGGCACGAGCCGAGACGGGCAGGAACTGGAATCCGGGGAACAGCCAGTGCGGCTCGAGGGGGAAGTAACGGTTCGGTGTCTGCACCCAGTGCAGCGGCGCCAGGCGCCGGGTGACGTCCGCGAACGCGAGCCGCTTCGCGTGCCCGCCGACATGCTCGATGACCGAGTTCGAGAAGACCAGGTCGAAGCGCCCGGTGAAGGTCTCCGCCGGCGGGTCGCAGGCGTCGCCCACGACGACCTCGATGCCAGGCGGGGCGGGCTCGGCCGGCTTCTCGAGGTTGATCACGACCACGTGGACGGGTCGCCGCTCCAGCCGCTGCCAGAAGTCGACGGTGCCGCCCAGGTCGACGACCCGCATGTCATCGATGTCCGGGAAGTGCTCGCGCACGCGGTCCCATCGGCGGCCCCGGCTGCGCGCGCCGAGCGAGTTCGGCGACTCCACCATCAGCCGGCGCACGCTCCTGCCGACGCTCATGGGCGCAGCACCTGACCGGCCGGGCTGCCGGCCGCCTCGACCGCCGGGTCGTCCGCCTGGTGGGTCGGAATCGGGATGCTCCGCGCGGGGACGTTGCCGGCGGGGACGTTGCCGGCGGCAGTGAGGCCGGCGGCAGTGAGGGCGGTCAGGCTGGCGGCACCGGTGACCACGGCGGCTCCCGCCGGCTCGGGGCGCGTGATGCCGTGCAGCCGGTCGTACACGCTGATGTAGGCGGCGGCCTGGGCGGCCCAGTCCAGCACGTCGACAGCGCGGCGGCGACCGCGCTCGCCCAGCTCACGGCGGCGCTCCGGGTCGTCCAGAAGGTCACAGACGGCGGTGGCGAAGGCGACCACCTCGCCTGATTCGACGTACACGGCCGAGTCTCCGGCCGAGACCCGCGTCTCGGCGAGATCGAAGGTCACGACTGGCAGC
The DNA here is from genome assembly GCF_041008525.1 of Parafrankia sp. FMc2. Taxonomy (NCBI): domain Bacteria; kingdom Bacillati; phylum Actinomycetota; class Actinomycetes; order Frankiales; family Frankiaceae; genus Parafrankia; species Parafrankia sp. FMc2. The sequence continues at coordinate 29,118 of NZ_JBFLUG010000002.1, forward strand.
TGGTGCGCCATGTACTCCATTGTCTTGTTCATCGTCGAGATGTTGTTCAGCTCGTTGAACGGGTCCGGGCTGAGCCCGACGGACGCCGTGGAGAGATAGTCCCGGATCATTTCCGGGTCGGCCCGGCCGGTGAACGTCACGTAGTCGTCGAGGTCCAGCTCGGTGCACAGCGCGCGGAGCTCCTCCAGGCAGTCGCCGAACCCGAGCAGCGCCGCGCTGACGTCGGTACGGCCGAGCTTGTGGACAATCACGTCCATGACGCGCAGCACTATGTCCACGCCGTCCTGGGGGCCCATGATGCCCAGATAGCAGACGAGGTGCTCGCGGCCGAGACGCAGCTCGGGGCGGGCGGGCCCGGGTTTCATCCGGGTCGTGTCGGGGCCGCTGCGCACCACCGTCGTGTTGTCCGGGGTGCGACGGCCGCGCTGCATCGCGATCTCGCGGTAGGACTCGTTCGTGGAGATCACGTGGTGTGCGGCGCGGTAGGTGACGCGCTCCAGGCCGAGCAGCGCCTTGAAGATCTTCGTCGACGGCTTCTCGAACCGGGCCAGGTAGATCTCCGGGCAGAGGTCGTGCTGGTCGTACACGAACCGCGCGCCGACCAGCCGGCCGAGCAGGCCGAGCGGCGCGTAGGTGTCGGGCGGGTTGCAGGCCTGCACGACGGAGAACGGCCTGGTGGCGAATATCCGGACGAACAGCAGGGCCGTCCGCAGCCAGCAGTAGACGAACTCGTTGATGTACCCCGCGAATCCGTTCGCCTGCGCCGGCGGACGGTATTTGTAGAGCCACACGCCGTCGAGCACTTCGCGGGACGGGTCCCCCGGGCCCTTGGGGCAGATCACCGAAACCTCGTACCCGGCCTTCACCAGGGCCTGGCACTCCAGCCAGACCCGACGGTCCAGCGGAACCGGCAGATTCTGGACAATAATTAGTACATGTTTGCGTGCCAGCGTTCCCAAAGCCACTGCTTCCCCCCAACGCGGCGGCACCATGGAACTCGGTTGTGTACAGTTTTTGGACCAGCGAATTATGTACCCGTGTCGACCGGTGCCTCTGCGCCGACTGGTATTTTGTGGCCGACCGGTTCTTTGTGTCGACCGTTGCTCTGCCGACCGGTACCTCATGCTGACTGGTACCACTGTCGACCAGCACCTCAGTCAACCGCTTCTCCGACCGGAGGTCGGCACGATCTCAGGGTCTGATCTCTCAGGTGCACAGCCTCGCGGCGGTACGGCCTCGCACGTGCACGATCTCATCCGAAGCATGATCAAGGTGCCGGATCACCCAGTTTAGGGCATCCGGCGGATGACGATAGCGGACGGCCCCCTTGGGGGCAAGCACGTCCATAGCCGTACTATGTCCCGGGCGCGGCTTGCCGTTCGGCGCCCGACCAGCAGCCTTCGGCGGCTATAGGGGGGACGACCGTGGGTGTTAGCGAGGTAAGTCCGGCCGGGTCAGACGAGGCGGGTGGGGCGGGGCCACCCGATGTCTCCATCGTCATCGTTACCTTCAACAGCGCTTCCGTACTCGCTGAATGCATGTCTGCCTTGCCTGCGGCAAGCGACCGAGTACGCATCGAGACGCTTGTCGTCGACAACGCGTCGCAGGATGCGACGCTGGAAGTCGCGCGTGCGGCGGGTGACGGCATCCGTGTCCTGTCGACCGGTGCGAACGTCGGCTACGCGGCCGCAATCAACCGCGGCATGCAGGCAGTATCCCCGGCGGCACGGGCCGTGCTCATCCTGAATCCCGACATCCGCCTGCGCCCCGGTGCCGTCGCGGCCATGCTGGACGTCCTGGCGACGCCCGGCACCGGTGTGGTCGCGCCCCGGCTGCTGGACGCCGACGGGGCGCTGGCGCACTCGTTGCGCCGGGAGCCGTCCATCGCCCGGGCCTGGGGCGAGGCGGTCCTGGGGGGCCGTGCCGGCCGGTGGCCGGTGCTGGGCGAGGTGGTCACCTCGCCGCGGTCCTACGCCGTGCAGACCGTCGCCGACTGGGCGACGGGGGCCGCGCTGCTGGTCTCCCGGGCGTGCGCGGCGGCTGTGGGGGAGTGGGACGAGTCGTACTTCCTCTACTCGGAGGAGACGGATTTCCTGCTGCGGGCCCGTGATGCCGGGTTCGCGCTGCGGTACGCACCCGACGCGGTCGGCGTGCATCTCGGTGGCGAGTCGGGCACCGCTCCGGCGCTGTGGACACTGCTCATGGCCAACCGGCTGCGGCTCTACCGGGCGCGGCACGGCGCTGGGGCGAGTGTGGCGTTCACGGCCGGGATCCTCGCCGGCGAGCTGGCACGCGCCGCTGCCGGGCGCCCGACGAGCAGGGCGGCGGTGGCCGGCCTGCTGACCTCCAGCCAGCAGCGTCTCGCAACGCGGGCCGGCGGCCGTCTCCCCGCCCGCGGGCGGGGAGCTTCCCTCCTGGCCGGGCTGGCTGATCGTGTCCCGGCTGTGATCCCGGTGCCCGCGAGGGCTTCCGGCGGCGGCTCCGCCGGGGGATCCGCCGGCATCCGTGGCGCACGCGCCCGGAAATCCCCGGGCCTGCCCACCGGTACCGACGAGCGGCCGATCGTGTGCTTCTCCGGTCAGGACTGGTGGTATCACAACCGGGCTCATTCGGACTTCCAGCTGATGACCAGGATCGCCGAGCGGCGCCCGGTCCTGTTCGTCAACAGCCTGGCGGTGCGGATGCCGCTGCCGGGCCGCAGCACCCAACCGCTGCGACGCATCGTGCGTAAGGCGAAAAGTATTTCCCGCGGAGTGCGGACTCCACGCGAGGATCTGCCGGATTTTCACGTTCTCTCGCCGGTTCTGCTGCCCTTCTACGGCAGCGCCACGGGGCGCGCTGTGAATGCCTGGCTGGTTCGCCGGCAGGTCGCCGCGGTGGCCCGCCGGCTCGGCATGCGGGTACCGGTCTATTTCGTGACGATGCCGACGGCCTGGGACGCGGTCCGGCCGCTGGCCCGAGCCGGGCTTCTTTACAACAGGTCGGACAAGCATTCCGAGTTTACCGAGAGTAACGGTGAGGTCGTGGCTGCGCTGGAGGACGAGCTCCTGCGGCACAGTGACAGCGTCCTGTATGTCAGTCACGAACTCATGGCTCGGGACACCGCCGATGTGGGGGATCGCGCCCACTTCCTCGGGCACGGGGTGGACCTCGGCCATTTCGACGCCGCGACGGCGGTGCCCGCGCCCGCCGACATCGCGGGTGTTCCCGGCCCTCGGATCGGTTTCTTCGGCGCGCTCGACGACTACACCGTCGACTTCGACCTGCTGGAGCGGGTGGCCGCCGAGATCCCGAACGCGAGCCTGGTCCTGATCGGTGACGCGACCTGTTCGATGCGCCGCTTCGAGGCCTATCCGAATGTCCACTGGCTGGGCTTCCGCCCCTACGAGACGATTCCGTCCTACGGCGCGGCCTTCGACGTCGGCATCATGCCCTGGCTGCGCAACGAGTGGATCCGGTTCTGCAACCCGATCAAGCTGAAGGAGTACCTGGCGCTGGGGCTGCCGGTGGTGACCACGGACTATCCGCAGATCGCCGGTGACCGCGGCGTGGTGCGGGTCGCCACCAGCGCCGAGGAGTTCGTCGACCATGTGCGTGCGGCGATCGCCGACGGCGGTCCCGGCGACCCGGTGAGCCGGCGCCGGCACGTGGAGCGTGACTCCTGGGACGCCCGGTCCGACGAGCTCCTGGAGCTCATCGACAAGATCGCCGCCGGCAACGCGGGCGGGGTCCGCTGATGTGCGGCATCGCGGGCATCGTCCGTTTCACCGGCGAGCCGGTCGAGCCGGAGCTGCTGGCCACGATGACCGGCCTGCTCACCCACCGCGGGCCGGACGCGGAGGGCTTCTGGGCCGACGGGCCGGTCGGTTTCGGGCACCGGCGGCTGTCGATCATCGACCTCGGGGGCAGCGCACAGCCGATGGCCGCCGTCGGCGACCGGCACCACATCTGCTTCAACGGCGAGATCTTCAACTACCGGCAGCTGCGCGAGCAGATGTCGTATCCCTTCCGGACCGGCGGTGACACCGAGGTCGCTCTCGCGATGTTCGCCACCCGGGGGGTCGAGGGGCTGCAGCGCCTCATCGGTCAGTTCGCCTTCGCCGTCCACGACGCCCAGACCGGTCAGCTGACCCTGGTCCGCGACCGGGTGGGCGTGCTGCCGCTCTACTACCACTTCGACGCCACCCAGCTGGTGTTCGCCTCCGAGATCAAGGCGATCCTGCCGGCGCTGCGCCGGCCGCCGAGCGTCGACCACCGCTCGGTCGCCGACTACCTGGCCGGCCGCTCCGTGCCGGCTCCCGGCACGCTGTTCGAAGGCATCCGCAAGCTCCTTCCGGGCCACGTGCTCACCGCCAGCCGGGCCGGGCGGGTTCTGATCGACCGGTACTGGTCGCCCCCGCCGCTGTCCGAGGTGCGGCCGGTGGATCCCGCCCGCGCGGTCGACATGGTCGACGCCGCCCTGCAGCGGGCGGTGCAGCGGGCCACGGTCGCCGACACCCCGGTGGGCTCCTACCTTTCCGGCGGTGTCGACTCCAGCCTGGTCGCCGCGCTGATGACCCGGCAGACCGACGAACCCGTCCACACCTTCTCGGTGGGTTTCGGCCCGGGCCCGCATGACGAGCTGCCGATGGCCCGCCTGGTCAGCTCCCGGCTCGGCACCCGGCACCACGAGCTCGAGGTCACGCCGAACGACTTCGCCGACCTGTGGCCGGCGCTCACCTGGCACCGGGACGCACCGGTCTCGGAGCCCGCGGACATCGCCGTGCACCGGCTCGCGCAGCTCGCCCGGGAGGAGGTGCGCGTCGTCCTGTCCGGGGAGGGCGCCGACGAGCTGTTCGGGGGTTACCCCAAGTACCGCCTGGCCGCGCTGACCTCGCGGATCGGCGTCGTACCGGCCTGGCTGCGCGGCCCGGTGTTCGACCAGGCGCAGCGGACGCTGCCGGTGGGCGCGCACCGCCTGCGGATCGCGCTGCGGGCGCTGGGGGAGACGGACGAGCGGGCCCGTCGCGACGGGTGGTTCGCCCCGTTCACCGAGCGCGAGCGGCGTCGCCTGCTCGGCGTCGCCAGAGGTGAGCCAGGCCGCCTGCAGCCCGCCGCCGAGAACGACCCGCTGCGCGGCATGCTCGAGACGGACCTGCTCGGCTGGTTGCCGGACAATCTGCTGGAGCGCGGCGACCGGATGACGATGGCCGCCTCGGTCGAGATGCGCCCGCCGCTGCTCGACCACGAGCTCGTCGAGCTGGCGTTCCGGCTCCCCTCGACGGTCAAGGTGCGGGACGGCCGCGGCAAGTGGGTGCTCAAGGAGGTGGCCCGCCGTTACCTCCCGGCCGAGATCGTGGACCGGCCCAAGGTCGGCTTCAAGGTGCCGCTGAGCGACTGGTTCCGCGGTGACCTCTCGACCCTCGCCGGGGACATGCTGACCGGCCGCGACTCCTTCGTCGGCGAGCTGCTCGGGACGTCTGCCGTCCGGGCGCTGCTGGCCTCCCACGCGCAGGGCCGCCGCAACGAGGAGATCCGGATCTGGACGCTGCTGTGCCTCGAGGTGTGGCACGAGGTCTTCTTCCGCCGGCAGACCCATGCCCGTCCGGCAGGACCCGCGGGCGCCCTGGGAGTCGTACCCGGCTGACCCTGTACCCGGCTGCTGCCCGCCTGCCCGCCTGGTCAGGCAGCAGGCCGGGGCGGCAGGTCCCGGACCCGGCGGGCGGGGATGCCGGCGTAGACCCCGTCCGCCGCGCAGTCGGCGGTGACCACGGCGCCAGCCGCGATGACGCACCCGTCGTGGACTGTCACGCCGGGCATGATCGTGGCGCGGGCACCGATCCAGCAGCCGTCACCGATCACGATCGGTCGGCCGGTCAGCGCACCGGCCCGCGACCGGCCGGTCCCGGGCCGGTGGGTGCTGGTACACAGCAGCACCTGCATGCCCAGGTGACAGTCCGCCCCGATCGTGATGTCCGCGAACGAGTCGAAGAAGCACCCGTGGTTGACGTACGTCCGGGGCCCGATCGAGACGTTGCGCCCCCCGAACCAGCAGCCCGCGGAGATCGCGGAGTCCGTCACCCGCATGCCTGTGCGCGCCAGCAGCTGCGCCCGCAGCGGCCGGGGGGTCACCTGCGCTGCCAGCGCGCCGTTCAGGACGACGTCGCGGACCAGGTCCCGGGCGGCCTGACGGGCCCGGACCACACGAGAGGGCACGAGCCCCGTCCCCGTCGCAGTGGTCATCGCGTCGTCCTCCTGTGGTCGGGTTCCTTCGTCAGCCGCCAGGCTGCTCCGCAGCAGCCGAGGAGCAGGAAGGTGAGACTGGCGATCAGCGAGAAGCTCATCGCGTCGAAGGTCACGTAGCTGAGCATCACGGCGAAGACGCTGGCCGCCAGCGCGCGGATGAGGTCCCGGGAGCGCTGGTCGGGTGCCCGGCGCAGGGCGAGGACCACACAGACCAGCGGAATCACGAACAGCAGGATCAGCGCGACCAGGCCGACCACGCCGATCTCGACCAGGCCGCCCAGGAACTGGTTGTCGAGCGTGCGGTAGATGTCCGGCAGGAAGGTCCGGAAACCGCGGCCGAACAGCGGGGCCTGGTCGAGGTAGTAGCCGACCGTCGCGTAGTCGCTGGTCCGTCCGGAGGTGCTGGGGTCGTTGGCGACGTCGGAGAACATGCTGCGCACCGTGCCGAGCAGGCCGGGGACGGCCAGCCGCATGAGCACCAGGAAGATCGGCATGATGATCAGTGCCCGCACCCGGACGCGCGACGGCCATCCGGTGAACAGCACGATGACGGTGACCGCGGCGGCGAGCAGACCGCTGCGGGACAGCGTCATGGGAAGTGCCGCGAGCAGCATGATCACCCCGGCCCAGCGCAGCCGCCGGCGCAGCCGGCTCGCCGTCGGCAGCAGGGCGAAGTGGAACGCGAACGGAAGGATGGCCGCGAAGACCACCCCGGCCTCGATCGGATGGCTGGCGGTCGCCTTGATCCGCACGAAGGTCGACCTGGTGCTCAGCTCGTCGAAGTCGGCGATCGCCTGCAGGCCGGGCGGGCGGATCGCGGCGAGGGGGTTGAAGCCGGTGTAGAACTGCACGAGCCCGAGCAGTCCCAGCAGGCTCCCGCCGATCGCCAGCCGGCGCAGCAGGGTCTCCATCCGGTCGAGGCTCGGTATGCCGTCGCAGGCGATCAGCATGATCCCGAGCCAGCACATCGTCGCGATCAGGCCGCGGTCAGCCGCCCGGATCTCCGAGGCCGAGGTCACCCGCACGTTGGCCGCGGTGTAGCTGACCAGGACGACTACGACGAACATCAGACCGGCGGTGCGGGTCGGGTTCGGCGCCTGCTCCAGGCCGAGGGCGGGATGGAGCCGTCCGCCGAGCCAGATCAGCAGGCCGATGAGGCCGAGCAGGTTGGCGGGCGTCGCCGCTGATCCGAGCGAGCCGATCACCAGCTGTGCGGACAGGCCGAGCAGCAGGAACACGAAGACCGTCAGCAGGCTGACCGCGTCGAGGCCCGCAAGGCGGCCTGCCCAGCCCGGTGGCGCCAGACCGGCGCCCGGCGCGAGCCCTGGTGGGAGGCCTGGCGTGACCCGACGCCCCCAGTCCGCCCCGGCGCCGGAGCGGGGGCCGGCTGCGGAAGGCGAGGTCTCCGACGTGCCGGTGGTCATGAAGGTCGGTCGCTGCCCAGCGGCCGGCGGTCAAAGACCGACTGCGGGCTGTCCTCGCGCGCGTTCGGCCGCCGGAGCGGGATCCGGTAGGTGCGCTCGGTGTCGTTGTCCGCGCGCGCCTCGGACGGGGGATCGAAGGCGTCCTGCTGGTCGTACCGCTGGCGTTCCCGACGCTCGTCCTGCCGGGGCCCGGTCGTGGCCTCCGGCAGCCGCCCCGACGAGCCGCTGGGCGCGATCGGTGCGATGGGGGGAGTGGGCGAGGCGGTCTGGGGCGCCGCCGGTCGCGGCGTGCGGATCCGGTCGAAGAGCAGCACGCCGAGGAAGGTGATCAGCCCGAAGGCGGCGAGTGCCAGCGCGGCGCGGGTGTAGCGGGCCTTCTGGTCGACGGTGACGTGTGGCTTCTGCGTGATCTTGTTCAGGACGAACCAGGATTCCCGGGGGGCCCCGCCCTTCTGCTGTTCCTCGTCCAGAACCTCGCCCAGCCTGGTGACCACATAGTCGACAGTGGTCACGACCGCGGCGCGATCGGGGCCCTTGGCCTGCACGTTCAGCACCGGGCCGGCAGCGTCGGTCGGAATTCCGATCATGTAGCCCGCCGTGGCCCCCTGCCGTTTCGCCTCGTCGACCGCGTCCGCGGTGCCGACCAGGCGGCTGATCACCTCCGCGGTGATGCGCAGTGCCTGCCCGAAACCCAGGTAGGGGTTGTCGACCTTTCCGGTGTCCGCGGAAACGGCCGACGGCAGCAGGAAGACCTGCGACGATCCCGCGTAGCTGACCGGCGTGGCGACAAAGGCGCCGATCGCGGCCACCAGGGTGAGGGCGATTCCTGCCGCGGTGAGCCGCCACCGGCGGAGCAGGATGGTGAGCGCGCCGTTCATCTGCATCGCGCCTTTCTCCCGGCCCCGAGCTGGTCGGCCCGGCCAGACGGGTTCGGGAGAATCCGTGCCCGTGCCCGTGCCCGCGCCGGGCGCCGGGCCGGCCGGTCAGCCTGGCCTTCGGACATTGCGGCGGGTGGGCCCCACCCGCCGCGGCACCGTCGCTCAGTGCGCGGTTTTCCGATTCGAGAAAGCAAGAGAGTACCCCCCCAGTGCCCAGGGCCAACGGCGGCCGCTGGCGGCATGCTCGTGCGGGAAAGCTGGTCGGCCCATGGCCGGGCCGTGCACAGGTCGGCGCCGTCGCCCGTGCTCATCGGCCGGCGCCGCGGGCCGGCCGCAGGTAGCCGGCGCGCCGGGCGCTGGTTCCCACGGCTGCGGTCGAAAGCGCGGCGACCAGGAGAACTCCGGCTGCCGCCCGGGGGCGGCTGCCCCCGGCGTAGGATGCCGGGCTCGCCGGGCCGGTCGACTCCCGGTGCCCGCGCGGGAGCGGGACGATGACGATGCGCTTCGCCTCGGGAATCTCGTCCTGCCAGGTGTCGAGCTGCTCCGACAGCCGGTTCACCACCGCGTTGACCGTGTCGCGGGCCACCGCACCGTCGGTGTCCGCGGCGACAATGCTGATGATGGTGCTTCGTTCGATGACGTCCGCGAACGGTTCGGTGCTGTTTCGCGAGAAAGCAAGCTGGAAATCGGTCAGGTGTCCGGCGCCCAGCGCACCTGGCCGGGTGAGCTCGGAACGGGCGTAATAGATCAGCAGCTCGCCGGCGAACTGGGCGTTGACCGCGTCGTCACGACCCTGGTCCACCCGTAGAACAACGGCGACGCTCGCTGCCTGGGGTGGCGGGCGCAGAAAAAGCGCCACCGCCCCCACTGTGACTCCGGCCGCCAGCACGGCGGCAACCAAAACCCGGGCCCGCCCCATTCCCGTCCCCCCAAGGCGCCCTCGCCGGTCGGCGTTGGGCGGATGTGATCCGCTCCCGTGAGCTTCGCATGATCGGAGCCGATTGTGCCCCCTGTCGCGGAGATCTCAGGCCGTGTGAGATCTCTGGCCGCACGAGATCTCGGGCCAGGCAAGAGACGGCCGGCAACGTCGTGCTCCACCCACCACCATAGGGCAGTCGCCCGGACGGCTGCCGGCCGGCCGACGCGCGCCCGATACGGGTCGGTTACCATCGGCCACGCATTCGTGGGCGCGGATGTTCAATCGGGAGGGGGACCGATGAGCGGCGCCGTGCGCGCAACCGGCCTGCCGGCGGCTACACAGTGGCACGAAATTGTTACCGTGTGTGCGACGAACCGTTGGGATGGCGTCAAGCTACACGACCGTTCGCTGGCGGAGCAGCTGGCCCGGCACGTTCCCGTGCTGTATGTCGACCCGCCGATCTCACCGGCTACTCCACGGCGGCGGGCCGACATCGCGCCGCCCGCCGCGCCGCGGGTGCGCATGGTGGCGCCGAACCTGGCCCATCTCGCGCCGGTGGTCCTGCCCGGCCTGCGCCGGCGCGGGGTTGCCCCGGCCAACGCGGAGATCGCGCGGCGGCAGATCGGGCGGGCGGTGCGCGAGCTGGGCGCGCCCGTGGCCGCGCTGGTCGAGGCCGATGTGCTGCTGCCCGCCTTCGGCGCGGCCCGGGAGCGGCTCCGGGTGTACTGGGCGCAGGACGACTATGCCGGGGGCGCGGCGCTGCTCGGCCTCGACCCGGTGCGGGTGCAGGTCGCCGAGGTGAAGGTGGCGGCGAAGGCCGACGTGGTGATCGCCGCGAGTCCGGTCGTCCACGACAAGCTGGCCGCGCTGGGCGCGAATCCCGTGCTGATTCCGTACGGCTGCGATCCCGGGGCTTTTGCCGGCGTCGAGTCCGCGCCACTGCCGGAAGACGTCCACCTTCGGGCCCCGATCGCAGGGCTAGTTGGGCATATCAATGCGCGAATCGATCTGAATCTGCTGGAAGCGGTGGCGGCCGAGGGGCATTCCCTCCTGCTGGTCGGCCCGATCGATCCGGCCTTCGAACCGCTGCGGATGCAGGCACTGCTCGCCCGAAAGAACGTCGAGGCGGTGGGGCGGAAGCCCGCGGAGCAGCTGCCGAGCTATCTGCGGGTCATCGACGTGGGGCTTGTGCCATACGCCGATACTCCCTTCAACCGTGGTAGCTTCCCTTTGAAGACTCTGGAGTACCTCGCAGCAGGGCGAGCTGCTGTCTCGACGGATCTGCCGGCCACGCGCTGGCTGGATTCATCGCTGATAGTCACTGCCACGACGCCGTCGCACTTCACGGCGGCGGTCACCGCGGAGCTGCAACGCGAGCGGTCCGGCCAGCTGGCCGCCGCGCGCCGCGCGTTCGCGGAAAGCCACAGCTGGGAGCACCGGGCCGCCGCCTTCGCCGCGGCGCTCCGGGTCACCCGACCTGACGGTTCTGTGTCCATGTACGGGGGGGACCGACCGGAGGTTCGCAATGACCGTGCGTAACGCATCAGGCGATACCGGTACAGCAGACGAGATCGCGGAGGAAACAGGGAGCGGGCCTGCCCCCGGCCCGGCCGGTGACGGCGCCGAGCCTGGATCCGGCGCCGTCTTCTCCCGCCCGGCCTCCGGGGCCCGACGGGCCGGGCGTCCCCGGGCATCCGGTGGCGGGCGGCGCCGGCGGCGGCGGGCACCCCGCACCGCCCAGCCCGCACCGTTCCGTCCGCGCACCCTGTCGATCATCGTGGCCGTCGCGCTGCTCGCCGGTGTGACCGGCCTGGTGGTCGGTCTCCAGACCAACTCCGGCTCCAACGACCTGAACGTGACCGAGGCCGGGCGTTCCGGTGGCCCCGCCAGCGTGATCAGCCTCTGGGGCTCCAGCGCGCGCCTGCCGGTCCAGACCAGCCCCGACACCCGCCGGGTCGTGCTCGGCCTGCGGTTCCGCGCCGAGACCTCGGGCGAGGTCTCGGCGCTGCGGGTCTTCCGGCCAGGTGCCGGCGGCGGCCCGAACACCGGGGCCCTGTGGTCCGCCGACGGGCGGCTGCTCAGCACCCTCACGATCCCCGACAGCGACCGCGGCGGGTGGCGCCGCGGTGCGTTCGGGCGGCCGGTCGCCCTCCAGGCCGGGCGTACCTACGTCGCCGCCTACCAGGTGGAGACCGGCGGCTACGTCGACCAGGTCAACTACTTCGCCAACGGCCAGGTGCGCAAGGTCGGCCCACTGGTGGCGCTCGCCGGGGTGTACACCTACCGCGCCTCCGCCTTCCCGAACGAGACCTGGGAGGCGAGCAACTACTACGTCGACGTCGAGTTCCGGCCAGGCAGCCGCCCGTCGGGCGCGCCGGTGACGGCCCCGCCGTCCCCGGGCCCGAACGCGACAGCGCCGCCCTCGTCGCCGGCCCCGTCCGGCACCGCGGGCCCGGGCGCGACTCCCCAGCCACCGGCTCCCACCGCCCCCGCGACCGGTAACCCGGCTCCTGGCGCGACCAACCCGGGAGTGCCCCCGCCGTCCTCCGGCGGCGGGGCCGCGACGCGGGACTGGCCGGGAGCGCACAACACCGGCGTCAGGGCCGGGGTGACCCTCACTCCCTCCCGCTCGATCACGGTCACCGAGGACAACACGGTGATCAGCAACCTGGACGTGAAGGGCACCATCAAGGTCCGGGCCCGCAACGTGACCATCCGCAACGTCCGGGTGCACGGCTGTGGTGAGGGCGGTGCCATCGACACCGGCTACATGCAGGACAGGACGGGCCCGACCCTGATCGAGGACGTCGAGGTCAGCGGTGACGGCCTGTCCTGCGACCGGTCCGGTATCGGGAACTCCAACATGACGATCCGCCGGGCCAACATCCACGGTTTCCGGGCCGGTATCTACTCGGACGGCAGCACGGTGGTCGAGGGCAGCTGGGTGCACGACCTGTACTCGAACCAGTCGTCGCACATGGACGGCTTCCTCTCGAACGGCGGCTCGAACCTCACCCTCATCGGCAACACGATCGAATGTGCCGTCCCGGACGGGAACGACTACTGCACGGGCTCGATCGGCCTGTTCGGCGACTTCGCGCCCATCCAGAACGTGCTGATCCAGCGGAACCTCTTCAACACGCAGGGCTCCTACTGCGTGTATGGCGGCTCGGGCGACCAGAAGCCGTTCCCGGTGGCGAAGAACGTCCGCATCCTGGACAACACCTTCGGCCGCCGCTACCACGCCGCCTGCGGCACCTACGGGACCATCGCGGGCTTCGTGCGCGGCAACGGCAACGAGGTGGCCGGCAACGTCTGGGCCGAGACCGGGGCGCCGGTGACCCTCTGAGGGTTGGGTGACGCGCACCTCCACCCCTGAATCCCGCAACCACCCCTGAATTCCGCAACACACTGGCTGGCGCGAGGTGGGTGGCGTCGGCGGCCGAAGTGCCGCCGGTGCCACCCACCTCGTCGCATGTCCGGGCTCGGCAGCCGGAGGGGCCGGCACGGCGGACGAACAACGGCATGACGCCAGACGAACCACCTTCGGTGGGCGATCGCCGCTACGCTGTACGGGTTTGCCTGAATGGGGTATGTGCGCTAGCGTTTCGTGTCGCCACAGCGGCACCAATCAGGGGGTATGTGCCGCGCGGCGTGGGGGGTTCACATGCACGTTTTCTCGTCGCGGCAGTTTCTGTCGCCTGTTGACGGTCTGTACGCATCCGGGCACGTTGCTGCCCTGATGTGACGTCTCCTCGCCTGGCCGGAGTCCGGCGCGTGACTGTTCCGCGCCGGTCCCTCAGGGGCCTGTCCCGCTGACGGCTTGCGCCGTTTTCCTCAACCCACAGATGCCATCCGGCCGGACCTGACCCGGCGGGCCGGGGCGAGGACATGGAACCTGTCCTGAATTCGGGAGATCGCGATGCAGTCTCGTCGGCGCGTGGCCAGCCTCTGGCGTCGTGGCTCGATCCCTTCGCTGCCGGGCCGCCGTCACAGGTCCCGGGCCGTCGGGCACCCGGCCCGGCGCGCCCTGTGGCGGGTCGCGCTTCTCGCGTTGCTGGTGGGCGCCGCCTCCGCCGGTCTCACCGCCGTGCCGGTGGGGTCCGTCCTGCCGGCGGCACTGACGCCGCCGGCAGCCCAGGCCGCGGGGCCGTGCGATCCGCCGGTCAACCCGATCGTCTGTGAGAACAGCCAGGCCGGCACACCGCAGTCGCAGTGGCTCCTCACCGGCGCCGGCGACCCGTCCATTCAGGGCTTCGGCACGCAGATCAGCGTCAACAAGGGCGAGACGATCCGCTTCAAGGTGAAGACGGACGCCTCCGACTACCGCATCGACATCTACCGGATGGGCTACTACCAGGGCAACGGCGCACGCCGGCTCGACACCATCGACCCGAGCGCGGCCCTGCCGCAGATCCAGCCCGCGTGCTACACCGACCAGACCACCCATCTGGTCGACTGCGGCAACTGGGGCGAGTCGGCGTCCTGGCAGGTTCCCTCGACCGCGGTCTCCGGCATCTACTTCGCGATCCTGCACCGTGAGGACACCGGTGGCGAGGGCCAGATCACCTGGGTCGTGCGGGACGACGCAAGCCACAGCGACGTCCTCGTGCAGGCCTCGGACACGACCTGGCAGGCCTACAACTGCTACGGCGGGTACAGCCTGTACGAGCTGAGTGACACCTGCCGCCAGGCGAAGAAGGTCAGCTACAACCGGCCGTTCGCGACCCCGGAGAACAAGTTCCAGGACTGGGTGCTCAGCTCCGAGTACCCGATGATCCGGTTCCTGGAAGCGAACGGGTACGACCTGAGCTACACGAGCGGCATCGACTCGGACCGCTCCGGCGCGCTGCTGCGCAACCACCGCACCTTCGTCTCCTCCGGCCACGACGAGTACTGGTCCGGCGCGCAGCGGACGAACGTCGAGGGTGCCCGGGACGCCGGGGTCAACCTCGCGTTCTTCTCGGGCAACACGGTCTACTGGAAGGTCCGCTGGGAGCAGAGCATCGACGGGTCGGGACAGGCCTACCGAACGATGGTCTGCTACAAGGAGTCGCGCGACAACGCCAAGATCGACCCGTCCAGCGAGTGGACCGGCACCTGGCGCGACGCGCGCTTCTCCCCGCCGTCGGACGGCGGCAAGCCCGAGAACGCGCTGACCGGCACCTACTGGCTCGTCCAGAGCGACTACCACGCGATCAAGGTGCCGGCCGCGGACGGCCGGATGCGGTTCTGGCGCGACACGGGCGTCGACGATCTCACCGGGAACGAGGTGGCGACGCTCGCGCCCAGCACCCTGGCCTACGAGTGGGAAACCGACATCGACAACGGGTTCCGGCCGGCGGGCCTGTTCCAGGTCGCCCATTCGGACGTCCCGGATGCCGTGTCCGTGGTGAAGGACGCCTACGGAAACGTCGTGGAGCCCGGCTCGGCCATGCACGCGATGACGATGTACCGGGCGGACAGCGGTGCGCTGGTCTTCAGCTCGGGCACCATCCAGTGGTCCTGGGGGCTCGACGAGTCGAACCCGGACAGCACTCCGCCGGACAGACGGATGCGCCAGGCCACCGTCAACCTGTTCGCTGACATGGACGCCCAACCGGCCACCCTGATCGATGGCCTGACCAGGGCGACCGCCTCCACCGACAGCACCGGCCCGGCGGTCACCATCACCTCGCCGGCGGGCGGCGCCGCGCACCTGAACGGGGCCGCGGTCACGGTCACCGGGACCGCGGCCGACGCCGGCGGCGGTGTCGTCGGCGGCGTCGAGGTCTCCCTCGACAACGGCCAGACCTGGCATCCCGCCCAGGGGCGGGAGTCCTGGACCTACACCGGCGCGGCGGTCGGCGTCGGCGCGGTGTCGATCAGAGCCCGGGCCTCGGACGACAGCGGCAACATCGGCGCGACCGCCCAGGTCGCGACCACGGTGTCCTGCCCCTGCACGATCTTCCCGACGGATGCGGTGCCGGCGACCCCGGCGAGCGACGACGGTGCGGCGATCAACGTCGGCCTGAAGTTCACCTCCACGGCGGACGGCTCGATCACCGGTGCCCGGTTCTACAAGGGCCCCGGCAACACCGGCACCCACACGGCGACGCTGTGGACGGCCGACGGCACGCCGCTGGCCAGCGGGACCTTCGTCGACGAGACCGCGAGTGGCTGGCAGACCGTCAGCTTCCCGCAGGCGGTGGGTGTCACGAAGGACACCACCTACGTGATCTCCTACCACGCTCCGTCCGGCCACTACGCGGCTGATCCCGGCGCCTTCACCAACGCCGGTACGACCGGTCTGCCGCTGCGGGCGCTGCCCGCCGGGCCGACGGCGTCCAACGGCGTGTACCGGTACGGGCCGGCGGGGCAGTTCCCGAACCAGTCCGTCGCACCGGCGGCCGGCCAGCTCAACTCCTCCTGGAACTACTGGGTGGACGCGATCTTCTCCGACGCGTCGGCCGCGGACGTCTCCCCGCCCTCGGTGACCGCGCGGACGCCGGGCGCGGCGGCGACCAACATCGACCCGGCCACGACCGTCACCGCCACGTTCTCCGAGGACATCACCGCCGGCAGCGCCTCGCTGGTGCTCCGCGACGCGGCGAACGCCGTGGTCCCCTCGGCGGTCGCCTACAACGCCACCGACCGCCGGATCACCCTCACACCGAACGCGACCCTGCCCAGCGGGAGCACGTTCACCGCGGTGCTGTCCGGCGCCAGTGACGCCGAGGGCAACGTCATGAACCCGGCGATGTGGTCGTTCACGACGGCCGGCCCGCGCACCTGCCCCTGCACGATCTGGGACGCCTCCGCGACACCGGCGGTGCCCGCGGCCGACGACCCGGGCGCGATCGAGGTCGGGGTCAGGTTCCAGCCGACCAGTGACGGCTGGATCTACGGCCTGCGCTTCTTCAAGGGACCGGGTAACACCGGCACCCATGTCGGGTCGCTGTGGGACTCCTCCGGGGCCCGGCTGGCCTCGGTCACCTTCACCGGGGAGTCCGAGACCGGCTGGCAGCAGGCCGCGCTCTCGCCGCCGATCGCCGTCCAGGCCGGGACGACCTACACCGCCTCCTACCACGCTCCGGCCGGCCACTACGCGTACACCAACGGCGCGTTCGCGACCGCCGGTGCCGGCACCGCCCCGATCCGGGCCCTGTCGAACACCGACGCCGGCGGGAACGGCGTCTTCGCCTACGGGCCGAGCAGCCGCCCGACCGAGTCGGCGCAGGCGTCCAACTACTGGGTCGACGTCGTCTTCGACACCACCGCGCCGAACGACTCGGTGCCGCCGGTGGTCGCGGGCGTCACCCCGGCGCCGGGCGCGACCGCGGTCGCGCCCGGGACGGCGATCACGGCCACGTTCAGCGAGCCGATCCAGCCAGGCACGCTGGCGATGACGGTCCACGAGGCCGCCGGTGCCGGTGCCGCCGCCGCCGGCACCGTCAGCTACGACGGGCCGACCCAGACGGCCACCTTCACCCCGAACGCGACACTGGCCTACGGCCGCGGCTACACGGTGACGGTCTCCGGCGCGACGGACCTGCTCGGCAACGCGATGGCGGGCCCGGAGACCTGGACCTTCACGACGGCCCAGCCCGACTGCCCCTGCACGGCGTTCGGATCGACCGTTCCGCCACAGATCGCTGGCGACGCCCAGGCCATCGAGCTGGGCATGAAGTTCCGCGTGAGCCAGCCGGGTCTCATCAGCGGCGTCCGGTTCTACAAGTCGGCCGGCAACACCGGAACCCACCTCGGCAGCCTCTGGTCGGCGACCGGCACCCGGCTGGCGGCCGCGGTCTTCACCGGCGAGACGGCAACCGGCTGGCAGACGGTCTCGTTCACCGGCCCGGTGGCGGTGACCCCGGGCACGACCTACATCGTCTCCTACCACACCAACACCGGCTACTACGCGGCGACGGGTGGCTACTTCGCGGACCCACCGGCGAGCACCTCACCGGTGGTGGCGCTCGCCAGCGGTGCGGACGGGCCCAACGGCGTGTACGTCTACGGCGGCACGGCCTTCCCGACCGAGTCGTACAACAACGCCAACTACTGGGTGGATCCCGTGTTCGTCCTGAACGGGGCGCCGGACAGCGCCCCGCCGGCGATCGCGGGCCGCACCCCGGCGCCCGGCGCGACCACCAGCGTGGCGTCGGACCCGGTCACCGTCACCTTCAACGAGCCGATCCGGTCGTCCACGTTTGCTCTGACCCTGAAGGACGATGCCAACCGGGACGTACCGGGCGCGGTGAGCTACGACTGGGAGACCTCGACGGCGACCCTGCTCCCGGGCCGGGAGCTGAGCACCGGGCACCAGTACACGGCCACCGTCGCCGTCGAGGACCTGGCCGGCAACGCGCTGGCTCCCACCTCGTGGACGTTCACACCGCTGGTCGACTGCCCGTGCACGATCTTCCCGGCGACATCCACCCCGGCGGTCGCGTCCGCCGGGGACACCGACGCCGTGGAGCTCGGCGTGCGGTTCCAGGCCGACCAGGACGGCTATGTCACCGGCCTGCGCTTCTACAAGGGCGCGGCGAACACGGGCACCCACGTCGGTCACCTGTGGGATGCGGGCGGTAACCTTCTCGGTAGCGCGACCTTCACCGGCGAGACGGCGTCCGGCTGGCAGCAGGTCCTGTTCGGCACCCCGGTGGAGGTGACGGGTGGGGCCACCTATGTCGCCTCCTACCACGCCCCGGGCGGCGGTTACTCCTACACCCCGAACGACCTGGCCGCGACGACCACCCGCGCGCCCGTCCGCGCGCTCGGGGACGGCGTGGACGGGCCGAACGGGGTGTATCGGTACGGTGCGCCGGGCTTCCCGGACCAGCCCGGGGGCCGGAGCAACTACTGGGTCGACGTCCTGTTCACCACCAGCCCGCCCCAGTGACCAGCCCGTTCCAGTGACCAGGGGCCAGGTGGGCGGCGGCGGGTCGGACCTTCCGTCCGCCCACCCACCGGGTGGCGGGCAGCTGGTCGCCGGGCCCTGACCCCGAGTGGAGAAGGCACCGTGAAGATCCTGGTCTACCCCCATCACCTGGAGATCGGCGGAAGCCAGACCAACGCGATCGACCTCGCCACCGAGCTGCGGGACGCGCATGGCCACGATGTGGTCTTCTTCGCCACGCCCGGCCCGGCGGCCGCGCTGCTGCACGAGCGGAAGATCCGCCTGATCCCGGCCCCGGCCGCCTTCGGGGCCCCGTCCGCACGCATGATCGCCGCGCTGGCCCGGGTCGTCCGCGAGCAGCGGCCAGACGTCGTCCACGCCTGGGACTGGCCGCAGTGCATCAACTCCCTGCTCGCGTTCGGGCCGCTCGGGGTGCCGTTCGCCGGCAGCGACATGAACAACCTGTCGGTGTCCGCGCACCTGCCGAAGGCGGTGCCCATGACGTTCGGTACCGAGGAGACGGTGGACGTCGCGCGCGGGCTCGGGCACCGGCGGCTGTTGCTGCTGGAGCCGCCCGTCGACACCGACCGCGACGACCCTGCCGTGGTGGACGGCGAGACCGTCCGCGCCGAGCACGGGATCGGCGCCGACGAGCTGCTGGTCGTCGCCGTCTCCCGTCTGGTCGGCTGGCTGAAGCTGGAGGGCCTCATCCGCGGGATCGAGGCGGTCGGCGAGCTCGCGGGGGACCATCCGGTGCGGTTCCTGCTCGTCGGTTCCGGCACGGCCGAGGAGGACCTGCGGGAACGCGCCGCCGCCGTCAACGCCAGGGTCGGCCGCGAGGTCGTCATCGTCCCCGGGCCGATGCTCGACCCCCGGGGCGCCTACGCGGCCGCCGACGTCGTGCTGGGCATGGGCGGCTCGGCACTGCGCGGCCTGGCCTTCGGTAAGCCGGTGCTGCTGACCGGCGAGAAGGGCTTCTCCACGATCGTCGGCCCCGACACCGTGGCCCCGCTGTTCTGGCGCGGCTACTACGGCGTCGGGGACGGCACGCCGTCCGACCTCGCCGGCCAGCTGGCGGACCTGCTCGGGGACGCCGCGCTGCGGGCCCGGCTCGGCACCTGGGCCCGCGACCTCGTCCTCGACCGCTACTCACTGACCGTCACCGGCCGCCGGCTCGACGAGTTCCTGCGGGATGCCGCGGAACGTCCGCCGGTCCGGGCGGGCATCCTGCGGGACCTGGCCATGATCGCTCCGCGGGCGACCGCGAGCCGGGTCGTGCCGCCGGCCGTCCGCAACCGACTCCGCGGCGGCTCCACCCCCACGAACTGGGCGGACGTCGCCGTCGCCCGCGGCACACAGGACGGTCCGAGCCCCTCCCGCCCCGGCGGCCACCAGGCCGCGCCGACAGCGGGGGCGGGGACCAGCATCGGCAGTGACACCACGACCAGCAGTGGCACCACGACCGGCGCCGGCGCCGGCGTTGGTGCCGGTCGTGGCGAGGGAGCGGGCTAACCGGAGACGGCGGGTTCGGCGGGCGGCTGCGCGGGCTCCCGCGGGGGCCGGACCAGGGAGCGCATGGGCGCGACGATCGGGGCGTACGCCAGGGTCGCCGCGCCCCCGCCGATCACCAGGGCGAGCAGCGGCGACGACGTGAGCCGGGATCCGAGCAGGGCCACCGCGGCGAAGACGGCACCGCCGATCGCCGGCCGGACCAGGACGAGCGCGATCTGCCGCAGTGAGAACTCCATGGCGCGCAGAGCCAGGCAGAAGGCCGGGACGACGATCACCACGGCAACGAGGAGCTGCCCGGCCGCGACCCCTCGGATGCCGTCGAGGTGCGCGCCGACGGCGAGGACGGGAATCAGAACGATCAGCCAGATCGTCTGGATGCGGACCATGATCCGGGCCTTGCCGACGGCGACGAGCAGGTCATCGGTGATCTCGATGGCGACGCGGACGATGGACAGCACGGCGAGGAAGCGCAGCGCCTCGGCCGCCGGCACCCACTTGGACCCCTGCAGCGTCTCGATGATCTCGGCACCCAGGACGGCCAGCAGCGCGCACACCGGCACGGTCACCGCGGTGAGCAGCGCCAGCGCGCGGGCGAAGGCGGTGCGCAGCCGTTCCGGATCGGAGCCGAGCTGCGCGAACCCGACCAGGCTCACCCGCCGGACCGCGAACGAGAACATGTTGACCGGCCAGCTCGCGAGGTTGAAGGCCTGGGTGTAGAGGCCGAGCGGCGCCGGCCCCAGCATCCGTCCGGTGATCGTGGTGTCGACGTTCAGCATGCAGAAGGTCAGGAAGCCGGACCCGGTCAGCGGGACGCCGTCCGCGGCGAGCCGGCGGGCCATGTCCGGCCGGAAGCCGGGAAGCGGGCGGCGCGGAGCCAGCACGATGATGGCGAGCGCACCGACGAGGTTGCCGGCCAGCCGGCCCAGGACCAGCCCCCAGACACCCATGCCCGTGGCGACCAGCCACAGGGTGAGCCCGGCCCAGACGGCGAGGTTCAGGCTGTCCGCGATGGTCCGGCGCCCCTGGGAGAAGGAGCGGGTGAGCAGCGCGGTCGGTACCGCGGCGGTCGCGTCGATCAGGATCGTGAGGGCCAGCACGCGCAGGAAACCGGTGGCCTCGGGGATGTGCAGCGCGCCGGCGAACAGCGGCGTGGAGACGAAGAACAGGCCGTACAGGACCGCACTGAAAGCCATGATCAGGGTGACGCCGGTTCCTTCGACCTCCCGGACGTCCCCCTCCCAGCGAATCAGGGCGGCGGTCATGCCGGCGTCGTTGAGGCTCATCAGGAACTGCATGGCGAGCAGCGCGAGCGCGAACACGCCGAACTCGTCGATCGACAGCATCCGGGCCAGGGCGATCCCGATGATCAGGACGCCGGCCCGGGAGATCACGTTGTTGAGGAAGCTCCACCCGAGCCCCCGCCGGAGCTTGTTGCCCAGCTGGTCGTCCGGGGCACCCGCCGCGGGCAGCCGTCCCTCGGCCGGCGACGCGGCGCCCGGGCCCAGCGCGAGCGCGGCGCTGTCGGCACGCTGACGGGACCCGTACTGGCTGATGACCAGGGTCGGTTCGGCGTCCTTGTGCGGAGCCGGCGGTTCCGGTGCTCCGAGCGGTTCGAGCAGGTCGGGTGCCGGGCGTGCCTTCGCCACCTCGCTCGCCCGGCCGGCCGGCGACGACGGCACTCGTTGCACGGTGACGGTGCGGTCGATGTCGTCCGTGCCCGGCGACCGCTGCAGGGTGACGGTCCGCTCGATGTCCTCCGGGGGTGTCGGGCGGCGTGCCCGGGGCGTGCCCTTCACGGCGTCCGGCAGTGCCGGGCGCTGCACCATGACGGTGCGCTCGACGTCCTCCTGGGCTGGCGCCGGGTGATCGGCCTCGGTAGCGCTGTCGGTCTGCTCCGGGCCACCGGCCTGCCCCGGGGCGCTGGCCTGGGTGGGGTCCCAGGCCAGGGTCATGGTTCGTTCCTGGTCCCCGTCCGGGTACCGCTGGGTGCCGGGTGACGGGTCACCCGGCGGTACGTCCGCGTCCGTCAGGTCAGGCATGATCCGGAAGGACGCCACCGCTGGCCTGGTCCCGGCGGTGGCGGGTGCCGCAGGCGCAGGTCAGGTCCTCGCCGAGGCGCTCGCCGCAGGCACACATCCAGCCGATCTGGCGAGCCGGGTTGCCGACGACCATCGCGCCGGGCGGGACGTCCCGGATCACCACCGTGCCGGCGCCGACGAAGGCGTTCTCGCCGATGGTGACGCCGCAGACGATCGTGGCGTTCGCGCCGATCGTGGCACCCGAGCGGATCACCGTCGGCAGCAGGGCGTCGCCTGACTTCTTGACGGCCGCCCGGGGCATGTAGTCGTTGGTGAACACGGCGTTCGGGCCGAGGAAGACGTCGTCGCCGACGACGAGGCCGTTGAACAGGGCCACGTTGTTCTTGACGGTCACCCTGTCCCCGAGCCGGACCTCGGACTCGACGAAGGCGTGGTCGCAGATGTTGCAGTCCGCGCCGACGACCGCCCCGGGCAGGACGTGCGCGAATGCCCACACCCTGGTGCCCGGGCCGACCTGGTCGCTTTCGCACAGCGCCGCGGGGTGCACGAACGGCGCGGGCCGCCCGGCCGCGACCGCCGGACCGCCCGCTGCTGCCGGGCTGCCCGCGACATCCGTCGCCGTCTCAGTCGCCACTGTCGAGCACCGCCTTCGTCAGGGTCTCCACGACGCGCCGCTGCTGGGCATCGGTGATCTCGGGGAAGATGGGCAGCGAGAGGATCTCGCCGGCGAGCAGATCGGTGACGGGGCACGGCCGCGGCGCGTGCCCGGCGAACGGCACGGTGCGGTGGATGGGCTGCGGGTAGTGGATGCCCGCGCCGATCCCGGCGGCGTGCAGCCGGGCCAGCACCCTGTCGCGCTCCGGCACCCGGACGACGTACAGGTGCCACACATGCACGTTGCCCGGCGCGGCCTGCGGTCGGCCGAGGTCCAGGCCGAGGGTCTTCTCCGCCTCGGCCAGGTAGGTGTCGTAGCGGTTCGCCGCCGCCCGCCGTGCCTCGTTCGCCGCCGCCAGGCGGGCGAGCTTGGCGCGCAGCACCACCGCCTGCAGGGTGTCCAGCCGCGAGTTGACGCCCAGGTGGGTGTGCTCGTACTTGGTCAGGCTGCCGTGGCAGGAGATCGCCCGGACGGTGGTGGCGAGCTCGGCGTCGTCGGTGAGGACGGCCCCGGCGTCGCCGTAGGCACCGAGGTTCTTGCCCGGGTAGAAGCTGGTCGCTGCCGGTCCGGCCGCACCGATCCCGTCGCCGTTGCGGGTGGCGCCCTGCGCCTGCGCGGCGTCCTCGACGATCGCGATCTCCCGTCCCGCGACGGCGGCGCGGATCCGCTCCAGGGGAGCGAACTGCCCGAAGAGGTGGACGGGGATCACCGCACGGGTGCGGGACGTGACCGCCTGCGCCACCTCGTCGGGGTCCAGCAGCTGGTAGGTCTCGTCGACGTCCACCAGGACGGGCCGGGCGCCGGCACGGGCGACCGCCTCCGCGGTGGCGATGAACGAGTTCGCGGGCAGGATGACCTCGTCCCCGGCCTGCCGGCCGATGCCGAGGGCGCGCAGCGCGAGCTCGATCGCGTCGGTGCCGTTGCCGACGCCGACGCAGTGCCGGCGGCCGCTGAAGGCGGCGAACTCCCGCTCGAACTCGGCGACCGGAGCACCGCCGATGAACGAGGTCGTCGCCAGCACCTGGGCGAAGCCCGCCGCGACCTCGTCCTCGACCCCTCGGTGCGCGGCCGCGAGATCCACGAACGGAATCGTGTCGTTCGTTGTCATCTGGTAGTCGTCCCTCTTAGCGGTGGCTCTGGTCGGGGCCGGGCCGGGCAGGTGTGCTCTCCGCGGCCGCCCGGACGGAACCGGCGACCCGCTCGACGTCGCTCTCCGTCATCTCGTGGAACAGCGGCAGGATCACCGTGCGGTCGGTGAGGCGGTCCGTGACCGGAAGGCCGGCCCGGGGAGAGGCGCTGTCCCGGCGGTCGCCGCCGCCGTCGTAGGCCGGCTCCCGGTGCGCGGCCATGATGCCCCGGCGGGCCGAGATGCCGTCGCGCAGCAGGTGCTCGAGCAGCTCGTTGCGGGTGCCGGGAAAGCTGTCGGTCAGCTCGACCCAGAACGACTGGTAGTTCGACGTCCCGTACGGCGGGTCGGCGCACACCCGCAGGCCGGGCACCGCGGCCAGGGCCTGCTGGTAGACGGCCGCCAGCGTGCGCCGCCGCGCGATCAGGTCGTCCAGCCGGCGTAGCTGGACCAGCCCGATCGCCGCCTGGACGTCGGTCATCCGGTAGTTGAAGCCTGTCTCGACGTAGTCCTCGATCACGATGCGGCTGCTGGCGTGCCGGTCGGCGGCGCTCACGCTCATGCCGTGCTCACGCAGCCGCCGTGCCCGCGCCGCCCATTCGGGGCGGTTGGTCACCAGCGCGCCGCCCTCGCCCGTCGTGAGCAGCTTGCGCGGGTGGAAGGAGTAGGCGGCCAGCGCGGCGTCGCCGCCCACCGCGCGGCCCCGGTAGGTCGAGCCGATGGCGCAGGCCGAGTCCTGTACGAGCTCGAGACCACGCCGCAGACACAGTGCCCGGATGGGATCGACGTCGAGGGGCATCCCGCCCTGGTCGACCGCGATCACCGCGCGGGTGTCGGGGGTGAGGGCGGCCTCGATCGTGGCCGCGGTGACGTTCTGCGTCGCCGGGTCGACGTCCGCGAAGACTGGTCGGGCACCGACGTAGCGGACCGCGTTCGCCGTGGCGATGAACGACAACGACGGCACGACGACGTCGTCACCGGGGCCGAGCCCGGCGACCACCATCGCCAGGTGCAGTGCGGCGGTGCAGCTGGAGACGACGACCGTGTCGGCCGCGCCGAGGCGGGCCGACAGCGCCCGCTCGAACTCGGCGACGCGCGGGCCCTGGGCCACCCAGCCCGACCGGACCGCCGCCGCCGCGGCCGCGGCCTCCTCCTCGCCCAGCCAGGGACGCATCACGGGCAGGACGGCAGGCGCGGCGGCGGTCGCCGCCGCGGGATCCGGACTCATCGGGCGGTGCTCCCCGCCCCGGCGCCCACGGCCGGGCCGGTGGCGTCCGCGCCGGTGGTGCCGGTGCCGGTGGTGCCGGTGGTGCCGAGCCCGCGCCACCAGGTCACCAGCTCACGCAGGCCCTGCGGGATGTCGATGGTCGCGGTGAAACCGAGATCGCGTTCGGCCCGGGAGATGTCGGCGAGGCGGCGGGGGACCGGGTTCGTCCTGCGTTCCGGGCCGAACTCCGGGTCGAGGTCGCTGCCCATCACGTCACTCAGGGCACGGGCGAGCTCCAGCAGGCTGGTCTCCCGCCCGGACGCGATGTTGTAGACCTCGTCCGTCACGTCGGAGAGTGCCGCCGCCACGTTGGCCCGGGCGATGTCGACCGCGTTGACGAAGTCCATCGTCTGGCTGCCGTCCCCGAAGATCAGCGGCGCCTCGCCGCGCTCGATCCGCTCCATCCAGCGGATCAGGACCTCGGTGTAGGCGCCGTGGGCGTCCATCCGCTGCCCGTACACGTTGAAGTAGCGCAGGACCACGTAGTCGAGGCCGTACATGTCGTGGAAGCTGCGCAGCAGCGACTCGTTGAACAGCTTCGCCGCACCGTAGATCGTGCGGTTGTCGTACGGGTGGTGACGTTCCGTGGTGGGGAACTCCTCGGCCAGGCCGTAGATCGACGCCGAGGAGGCCGCCACGACCCGGCTCACGCCCGCCGCGACCGCCGCCTCCAGCACGTTGAACGTCCCGCCGGCGAGAACGTCGAAGGCAAGGCGCGGTTCCTGCGCGCACTGGGTGATGCGTATCGCGGCCTGGTGGAAGAGCAGGTCGATTCCCGCCATCGCCCTGGCAACAGCGTCGACATCGCGAACATCG
The DNA here is from genome assembly GCF_041008525.1 of Parafrankia sp. FMc2. Classification (NCBI taxonomy): domain Bacteria; kingdom Bacillati; phylum Actinomycetota; class Actinomycetes; order Frankiales; family Frankiaceae; genus Parafrankia; species Parafrankia sp. FMc2. Next base: position 54,860 of record NZ_JBFLUG010000002.1, read on the forward strand.
CCTTCGATGACCCTGACCAGGCCACTGCTCAGTGCGGACTCGATGTTCTCCGGCCGACCCCGGGTGAAGTTGTCGAGAATGACTATCTCGGCAGGCCGGAGCGGGATCAGCTGGTCCGCGATGTGTGACCCGATAAGGCCGGCACCCCCGGTGATGAGAACACGCCGGCCGGCGACCTCGGTCATACGGCGAACCCTTTCCCCTCGACTGGCAGCGGGACCGCCTGGCCGCCCTTTGCGGCGCTTTCGGTGGCGGCTTCGAGCATTCTCAGGACGCGAAGCCCCGAGGCCCCGTCGGTGCGCGCCGGCCGGCCCTCGCGGATCGCGTCCGCGAACTCGGTGACGACGCCGCGCAGCGCCTCCGTCTCGGCCAGTGCCGGGGCCACCATGTCGCCCACCCGGTACGACACGAGGCGGCGGGCCCGGTCGTCCAGCGGCTGCTCGGTGATCTCGACACCCTTGTCGTAGATGCTCAGCCGCTGGGACGGCTCGAGGTCGTCCCAGACGACCATCTTCCGGGACCCTCCGACCACGGTCTTCCTGATCTTCGTGGGGCTCAGCCAGTTGACGTGGATGTGCGCGATCCCGCCGTTGTCCAGCGGCATCGTCAGGTAGCCCACACAGGCGCGACCGGCCTTCACCGGGTCCGCACCCAGCGCGGTCACCGACGTCGGCGTGGCCTCGGCCGGCAGGACGAAGTCCAGGATGGACAGGTCGTGCGGCGCGAGATCCCAGAAGACGTCGACATCCGGCTGGATCAGCCCGAGGTTGATGCGCACCGAGTCCACGTACTGGATGTCGCCGAGGTCGCTGCCGTGGGTCAGCTCCCTGATCTTCATGACCGACGGCGTGTAGCAGTAGGTGTGGTCGCACATCAGAACGACACCCGCGGCCTGGGCCGCCGCCACCAGCTTGGCGCCGTCCGCCGCGGTGGCAGCGAGCGGCTTCTCGACCAGCACGTGCCGGCCGGCGTCGATGCACGCGAGCGTGAGCTCCGTGTGCGTGGCCGCCGGAGTGGCGATGGCGACCGCGGTCACGGAGGGGTCGGACAGCACGTCGCCCAGGTCGGCGGTCACCCGCACGTCGTCGAGGTGCCCGGCAACCGCGCGCGCTCGATCGGTGTCGAAGTCACAGACCCAGCGCAGGCGCCATGAGGTGGATGTGGCGAAGTTTCGGACCAGATTCGGGCCCCAGTAACCGGCTCCGACCACGGCAACCCCGAACGGTTGCACAGAGATCTCCTTCACGTGGATTCGGGTGTGACGTCTTTGTGGACACCACAATATTCACGAACGGGAGAGGGAAGTAGTAAATTATTTGCTCTGAACGTCATCAGAATGAGCTGATGAAAAGCCGCCTGACGCATTCGGCTGACCCGCGCGCCGCGCCTGGCCAGGTAATCAGATTGTTGAGCGTGTCTGACCGGCAGCACCGAAGACGGCTGCCTCTCGTCACGCATCCCCCCATGTGGCATCCCCCCATCCGGGTGGTACTGTAGCATTCGGTGCACGATGATCGTAAGCGCATGATCTAGGGATGCACCTCTCGAGAAGCGCGGTCTCGGGATGCACGGCTCAAGCGGCACGGTCTCGAACTGACATGATCTCGAACCGGCGCGGTCTCGAGGCCGCATGATCTCGGGCTCTCCTGATCCCCGGAGTCGGGATCTTCCGGTGCCGCGGGCTCGTGGTCTCCGAATTTCTGTAACCGCTACCGTCGTGGCCTCGGGCGTTGTGGTCCACGCCGCCACGATCGTTGCCGGCCGCGGCCGGCGAGGGCACCCGGTGATCGCCTGCGGGCAGTCCGACAGTGAGCAGGCGGGGGGCAGCCACTGTGTACACCGTGTCGCCTGCCCCGGCTCGCGACGACGCCGATCCCACGGATCCGGCCGCCGGGGCGGGGTCCGCCGCGCCGGCGGGGCCGGTAGCTCCCCGGCGGGGCCGGGCGGTCGGTGCCACGGTCGTCCTGCTGGGGCTCACCAGCCTCCTCACCGATCTCTCCACCGAAATGGTCACAGCGGTGCTCCCGCTCTACCTCGTGGAGCGGCTCGGCTTCAGCCCTTTCCAGTACGGGCTGGTCAGCGGCCTCTACCAGGGGGCCAGCGCCGTCGGCCGGCTGCTGAGCGGCGTCGTCTCCGATCGTTTTCACCGGCATCGCGAGGTCGCCGCCACCGGTTACGCCATGTCGGCGGCGGCGAAGGTCGTCCTGGCCGCGGGCGGTGCCAGCCCAGCTGTGCTGTCCGGTTCCCTGGCCGCCGACCAGATCGGCAAGGGGATCCGCACCGCGCCCCGCGACGCGATGCTGTCCCTGTCGGCCCCCGCGGCCCGGCTCGGCTTCGTCTTCGGCGTCCACCGGGTGATGGACACCGTGGGTGCGATGCTCGGCCCGTTCACCGCCTTCGCGCTGCTCGCGCTCTCACCCGGGTCCTACGACCTGGTGTTCGTGTTCAGCGCCTGCATCGGGCTCGTCGGTGTCGCGGTGATCGTGCTGCTCGTCCGCCCACCGGCCGCCCCGGCGGTGACCGAGCCAGCGTCCGGAACCGAGCCAGCGTCCGGAACCGAGCCAGCGTCCGGAACCGAACCGGTGTCGGGAACCGCGTCGGCGGGTGCCGGGCCGCCGCCCGGCACCCGGGCGTCGCTCGCCGCCACGGCCGGGTTGCTGCGCTCCGCCCCGTACCGGCGGCTGGCGCTCGTGGCGGTGGGGCTGGCCCTGTGCACGGTCGGCGACGGCTTCATCTACCTGCGGCTGGTGCAGCAGGTAGAGCTGGCCGGTATCTACTTCCCGCTGCTGGCGGCCGGCGTGTACTGCGTGTACCTGCTGCTCGCGCTGCCGCTGGGCCAGCTCGCCGATGCTGTCGGCCGCCCCTGGGTGTTCCTCGGCGGGTATCTGGCGCTGAGCGGGGTGTACGTCCTGCTCTGCAGCCCGCGGCCCGGCGCCTCCGGCCTGGTCGCGGTGCTCGTCCTGCTGGGCGCGTACTACGCGGCCACCGACGGTGTGCTGGCCGCCGCGGCGAGTGCGCTCGTCCCGGCCTCGGTGCGCACGGGTGGGCTTGCGCTCGTCCAGACCGGTGTGGCGCTGGCCCAGCTTGCCGGGTCCGCGGTGTTCGGCGCGCTGTGGACGTGGTGTGGGCCGGAGGTGGCCTTCCGCTGGGCGGTGCTGGCCGGTCTGATCGCGGTGCTACTGGCGGTGATCGCGCTGCGCGGCGGGGGCGTCGCGGGTGCCGCGCGGGAGGACGTCGCGGGTGCCGCGGAGGAGGGGGAGGAGCAGCGTGGGTGAGACCAGGGCCGGGAGGCCACCCGGTGGGGCCGGTCCGACGGCGGGGCCGGGATCGTCGGCACCGCCGCCCGGCGGGGGAGAGCCGACGGCCCGTCCCCGCGGGGCTGCTGTCGCCTTCGTGGTCGTGCTTGTGGTCTGTCTGATGGTCGGCACCGGCTACGTCGTTCATGTCGTGCGCCGGGACGCCGATCGCAACGCCGTACCGGTGGCCGCGCCGGGCGAGGCCCCGGCCAGCCTGGATCCGTCCAGCCTTCGCGGTGATCCGCGGGTGGTCTTCCGTTCCACCGCGCGGGATGGCAGCTACGGCCGGGTCGCGATGGTCCCGCTCGGTGATCCCGACGGGACGCCGGCGATCACCCGGATGTCATGCGACCGTGTCGACGTGCGCGGGGAGACCGGCCTGTGCCTGGCCGCGGACCGCGGGCTCGTCACCACCTACGCGGCCTACCTCTTCGACGCGGACCTCCGCACGGTGCACTCCTTCCGGCTGAGCGGCGTGCCCAGCCGGGCCCGGCTGTCGGCGGACGCACGGCTGGCCGCGGTGACCGTCTTCGTCACCGGCCATTCGTACGCGGGGCCCGCGTTCTCCACCGCCACCACGCTGTACGACGTGGCGGAACAGCGCGAACTCGGCAATCTCGAGCAGTTCGCGATCTTCCGCGACGGCGAACGGATCAACCCGGTGGACCAGAACTTCTGGGGAGTGACCTTCGCTGACGACGGTGACACCTTCTACGCGACGCTCGCCACCGCCGGCACCACCTACCTGGTGCGGGGGTCGCTGCGTGACCGTGAGGTGCACACCCTGACCACCAACGTGGAGTGCCCCGCGCTGTCCCCGGACGGCACCAGGGTGGCATTCAAGGAGCGGGCCGAGGGCGACGGCCCGGTCCGGTGGGTGGCGACGGTGCTCGACCTGGCGACGATGCGCCGGACCCACCTGGCCGACACCCGCTCCATCGACGATCAGATCGCCTGGTACGACAACCGCACCATCGCCTACGGCCTCCCACGTGCCGGCGGTGACGCGGCGATCACCGACACCTGGGTCGAGCCGGCCGACGGCTCCGGCGCGGCCCGGGTCCTTGTGCCCAGGGCGTGGTCTCCGGCCTTCCGTGGATGAGCGTCGTGCCGGCCGGTGGCACGGCGCCACCCGACGGCGGGCCGGCCGCCGAACCACGTGAAGCACAGCACATTGCGCCAGGGCCGCGGCGGGGCCCGCGCCGTCTACCGTCACGAAGGTGATCGTGGACGCGGAACGGCACCCCAGATCGCGGCGGCTGGCGATCCGCTACGGCGTGCTCGGCATCACGGTCCTGCTCGTCCTGTCGACCGTGCGGATCATCGTCTTCCCGAGGATCGACCAGCCGCGGCCCGTTGACGCGATCTTCATGCTCGGGGGGCCGGGGCCCCGCCTCGCCAGGACCGTGGAGCTCGCCCGGTCGGGCATCGCCCCGACAGTCGTCGTCTCGATGCCGGGTACCTGGCGGTGCCCCGACGCCGCCGAGATCGGCCGTCCGGTGCGGGTCATCTGCTTCTGGCCCGACCCGAAGACGACCCAGGGCGAGGCCCGGGAAGCCGCTCGACTGGCCCGGATCCACGGCTGGAACTCGATCCTGTTCGTCACCGACCGCTCCCAGGACAGCCGGGCGCGCCTGCGCATCGAGCGCTGCTACGACGGCGAGGTGCTCGTGGACGTCGTCGAGACCCCGCTTCGTGACTGGCCGTACCTGTTCGCCTACCAGACGGCGGCCACCGTCAAGGCCCTCGTCTGGCAGCGGGACTGCTGAGCGGGGCCCGTCGCGGGCGGGTCGACCGGCGAGGTCAGCACTCCCGCTGGACGACGAGCGCCTTGCCCATCGCGGCCCACTCGTAGGCGATCATGTACGGCCACATGAGTCGGGGCGGCGGCACCGGGCTCATCAGGACCTGCCCGGGGTAGCAGCGCGCGAGCCGCAGCCGCGCCCGGGTGGTCTGGCTCGTCGAGGTGATCACCAGGATGGATCGCCAGCCGTGGCGGGCGGCAGCGGCGGCCGTCCAGCGCGACTCGCCCTGGGTGGTGAGGGGATCCGGCGCGAAGCAGATCACCTCGACCTCGGGGATCGGCGGGGGGCAGAGGTCGTCCACCGTGGGCACCGAGACGGCCAGCGTCGGTGCGTAACCGGCCACGGCGAGCGCGACGGCGTGCTCGAGGCGGCCGGGGCTGCCGGCGAACATCACGATGGCGTCCACCGGCGCCGGCGCGTCCCGCCGTGGGAAGACGAACAGCCGGGCGGTCGCGCCCAGGAACAGCAGACTGGTGACCCCCAGCGCCACGGCCACGGTGCGCCGGCGCCGCAGTCCGGTACCCCGGGCGCTCCCCCCGCCGGGTCTTGTGCCTGGCCGCAGGCCGGGCCTCGTGCTGGTGGCACGGCTCGGCGCGGCGGAGCCTTCGACTGGTGCAGACACGCGGGCCCCGTCAGCCCGGCCGGCGGGCACCGAACCCGCCGGTGCTGAACCCGCCGGTGCCGAAGCCACCGGTGCCCAGCCCCGGGCGCGGCCGTCCCAGGCGGAGCGGGCGTGGGCCGGCGCCGCCCTGTGAGGGCAGGGGAAGCGTCGGTTCGGGGCCCGGACCCGGCGGCGGCGCCTGCGTGGACCGGTCGTCCGGAGCCGCGGCCGGCGCGCGTCGGCCGGCAGGGCCCCGGGTGGCCGCATCCGGACCGTCGTGCGTACCGGCAAGGCCACCGGGGGGCGGCGCGTTCCAGCGCGGATGGTGGAAGGGCGCGCGGGCGGAGTCCCGGGGCCAGACCGTCCAGGAGGCCCCGGACTGCCACTGCACGATCGGAACCTGGTGGCCGACCTGGAGCCCGGTCGCCTGGTCGAGGCGGAAGCGGCCGAGCAGCGTAGTCGTGTCGAGCCCGCGGGCGGCGGCCAGGAGCGAGGCGTCACCGACGCGGCCGCAGAGCCGGATGCAGCGCCCCAGGATGAGGCCCGACACGTACGCCCACGCCGCGGTCGTGGTGGGCGGGACCCCGTGCAGCGCGGTGAAGTCGGCGGAGAACTGCCGTGCGGTCGGCCCGGTTCCCGTCTCGGCGGCGTTGTCCGGTGCCCAGCTCGCCGGGGCCAGCAGGCCCTCACGCAGGGCACCCAGCCCTGCCGTCGCCTCCGCGCTCACCGCGGTGGAGAACGCGGCGGCCCGCCACGAGCGGCGCAGCAGGATGTTGGCGATCTCCAGCTCGTCCTCGGCGCTGCCGTGCACGATGAGGACGTCCGCCGGCGCCAGCGGGCGGGCCGCCGCGCCGCCGCGGCCGGCCGCGAAGGTGTTCGACACGACCTCGTAGCCCTGCGCCCGGGCCGCCGCCCGGCACACCGACGTCAGCTCGACGGCCATCTCACCGGAGGCGAGCAGCGCGACGCGGCGGGCCTGCCGGTCGACGGAGCGGATCGCGGCCAGCACCCCGCGCGGCCAGGTGGACGCCGGAGCGGCCATGTTCACGATGTGCGGGAACGACTGGCGGACGAAGCGGGTGGACGGCGCCCCCGCGTTGATCACGAGACGGTCCGTGGCGCCGAGCGCGGCCAGTGCCGCCCGCGCGCCGACCGGGCCGAAGATCGCCGCCGGCTCGGCGGCGGCCGCCGCCCGCATCGCGCGGACCGGGTCCGGGTAGGCGTCGTACGCCGTCACACCGATCTCGTCCCAGGGGGGCGGGAGCTGTTCGTCACGGGCCCAGAGCGTCATGCCTCGCAGCGCCGCCAGGCCGACGGCGGCGTCCGGTCCGGTCAGCGGCGTGACCAGCGCGACTGGAAGCGGTGTCGTCATGGCCGGGAGCCCGTGAGGTCAAGCACTCCCCCAGAATCCCACGGCCGCCGCGGTGACACGCCCGGCGGGAGTCCTAAGATCTGGCGTGGGGCGGCCCGTGTGCGGCGCCCCGGCGGCGACGGGTGAGGAGCGAACGGGTGGCGAGAAACTCCGGTCGGTCGGGTGATCCGCCGCCGCCCCCCGAGGCACTGCCCGTTCCCGCGGTCGACGCGCACTGCCACCTCGACCTGATGGACACGCCGGTCGCGGAGGCCATCGCCGCCGCCCGGGCGGTCGGCATCACCCGGATGATCACGGTCGGCGTCGACCTGGCGACGAGCCGCTGGCAGGCCGGCGTCGCCGCGGAGCACCCCGAGGTGCGCGCCGCGGTCGCCATCCACCCGAACGAGGCCGCCCGCGGGGTGCCGGAGGAGACCTTCGAGGCGATCGCCGCACTCGCCCGCACGGCCGGGGTCGTGGCCGTCGGGGAGACCGGTCTGGACTACTACCGCACCGCGCCGGAGCAGCACGCCGTCCAGCAGGAGAGCTTCCGCCGGCACATCGCGATCGCCAAGGAGGCCGGCCGCGCCCTGATGATCCACGACCGGGAGGCGCACGACGACACGCTGCGCATCCTGGCCGAGGAGGGGGCGCCCGAGCGCGTCGTCTTCCACGCCTTCTCCGGCGACGCGGCGATGGCCAAGCTCTGCGCCGACGCCGGGTACGTCATGTCCTTCGCCGGCAACGTCACCTTCAAGAACGCCGAGACGCTGCGGGAGGCCGCCGCGGCGGCACCCGCCGACCTCCTGCTGGTCGAGACGGACGCGCCCTACCTCACCCCGGTCCCGTGGCGCGGGCGACCGGGCGGGCCGTACCTGATCCCGCTGACCCTGCGGGTTCTCGCGCAGACCCGCGGCGTGGCCGTCGACGAGCTCGCCGCCCAGGTGACCGCCAACGCGGAACGGACCTTCGGGCCCTGGTAGACACCGACGCGCTGCTCTCGCCGGCCGACATCCGCGAGCTCGCCCACGCGCTGGACCTGCGGCCGACGAAACGGCGCGGCCAGAACTTCCTGGTCGACCCGAACACCGTCCGCCGGCTTGTCCGGCTGGCCGCGATCGGCCCGGACGACGTCGCGCTCGAGGTCGGCCCCGGGCTGGGTTCGCTGACCCTCGGGCTGGTCGCCGAGGCGGCCGCGGTCGTCGCGGTCGAGGTGGACCCGCCGCTCGCCGCCGCCCTCCCGCTGACCGCCGCCGCCCGGCTGCCCGAGGCGGTGGCGCGGCGGCTACACGTCGTCGAAGCCGACGGGCTGCGGGTGGGGCCCGCCGACCTGCCGGCCGAGGTTGCCGCCCCGACCGTGCTGGCGGCGAACCTGCCGTACAACGTCGCCGTCCCGCTGCTGCTGGGGCTGCTGGAGCGGTTTCCGACCGTGCGTCGCGGCCTGGTGATGGTGCAGGCCGAGGTGGCCGACCGGCTCACCTCGCCGCCGGGCGGGCGGATCTACGGCGTGCCAAGCGTCAAACTGGCCTGGTACGCCCACGCGCGCCCGGCCGGTGCGGTGCCCCGCCCGGTGTTCTGGCCGCAGCCCAACGTCGACTCCGGCCTCGTCGCGTTCGAACGCCGGGCCGACCCGCCCGCCGACCCGGACCTGCGCGCGGAGGTCTTCGCGGCGGTCGACGCGGCCTTCGCCCAGCGGCGCAAGACCCTGCGGACGGCGCTCGCCTCCTGGGCGGGCTCACCGGCGGCGGCCGAGCGGCTTGCCCGGGCCGCGGACGTCGACCCGGGCGCCCGCGGCGAGACCCTCGACGTTTACGCGTTCGCCCGCCTCGCCCGTGAGGCCCGCCTCGCCCGTGAGGGCGGCTCTGCCGCCGACTAGAGGTCGACGCCGATGGCGCGGCGGGCGCCGGCGAGCACCGGGCGGGCACGGTCGCGGGCCTTCTCCGCGCCGGCGGCCAGGATCGTGTCCAGCTCACTGCCGGGGGCGACGAGCTCCTCGTAGCGATCCCGCAGCGGGGTGAGCCAGGTGTCCAGCGTCTCGAACAGGGCGTTCTTCAGCTCGCCCCAGCCAGTGCCGCCCTGCTCGAGACGGACGCGCATGTCCTTCACGGCCTCGGGGCTGGCGAAGTTCTCGTAGATCTGGAAGGCGGCCGAGCTGTCCGGGTCCTTCGGCTCCTCGACGGGCGTGCTGTCGCTGACGATGCCGCGGACGAGCTTGCGCAGCCGGGACGGCGGCGCGAACAGCGGGATCGTGTTCCCGTACGACTTGCTCATCTTCCGGCCGTCGGTGCCGGGCATCGTGCGGGCGTTCACACCGGTCGGGATGATCGCCTCGGGGATCTTCAGGCTGTAGGTGGAGCCGAAGAGGTGGTTGAACGAGCCGGCGATGTCGGCCGCGTACTCGACGTGCTGGATCTGGTCCTGCCCGACGGGGACCACGTCGGAACCCATGATCAGGATGTCGACGGCCATCAGGACGGGGTAGTTGAACAGGCCCATGTTGACCCCGGCGTCGAGGTCGGCCACGCCGTTCTCGGCGTTGCGGTCACGCGCGGCCTTGTAGGCGTGCGCGCGGTTCATCAGGCCCTTGCCCGTGACGCAGGACAGGATCCAGGCGAGCTCGAAGATCTCCGGGATGTCGGACTGCTTGTAGAAGACGGTGCGCTCGGGGTCGAGGCCGAGGGTGATCCAGGTCGCGGCGACGGACCGGGTGTACGCCGCGAACTTCTCCCTGTCCCGGATCGAGGTGAGGGCGTGGTAGTCGGCGATGAAGTAGATCGACTCGTAGTTCGCCGTCAGCTCGAGCGCGGGGCGGATCGCCCCGATGTAGTTGCCCAGATGGGGATCGCCGGTCGGTTTGATCCCGGTCAGCGACACCCGCGGGCGGTCCTGCGTCATGCCCGGTGATTCTACGGCCAGCCCCCGACAGCCCCGGCGGCCGAGACCGGCCCGGCGCCGAGGCGTCGGCGGCGGGTCTCAGGCGTCCCCGCCGAACAGGCCGGTCACCGACCCGTCCTCGAAGACGGCCTTGATCGCGGCGGCGATCAGTGGTGCGATCGACAGCTCGGTCAGCTTGTCGATGCGCGCCTCGCTCGGCAGCGGCAGGGTGTTGGTGAGGACGACCTCGCTGATCTCGGAGTTCTTCAGCCGGTCCGCCGCCGGGCCGGACAGCACACCGTGGGTGGCGGCCGCGATGACGTTCACCGCGCCGTGCTCCTTCAGCGACTCCGCGGCCTTGGTGATCGTCCCAGCGGTGTCGATCATGTCGTCGACGATCACGCAGGTGCGGCCGTCGACCTCGCCGACGACGTCGAACATCTTCACCTGGTTGGGCACGTCCGGGTCGCGTCGCTTGTGGATGATCGCCAGCGGGCAGCCCAGCCGGTCGGTCCACCGCTCCGCCACGCGAACGCGACCCGAGTCCGGTGCGACGACCGTCACCTCGGAGGTGTCGAGCTTGCTCTCGATGTAGTCGGCGAGCAGCGGCAGGGCGAACAGGTGGTCCACGGGCCCGTCGAAGAAGCCCTGGATCTGCGCCGTGTGCAGGTCGACGGACATCAGCCGGTGCGCGCCGGCGGCCTTGAACAGGTCGGCGACCAGGCGGGCCGAGATCGGCTCGCGCCCACGGTGCTTCTTGTCCTGGCGGGCGTAGGGATAGAACGGCGCGACCACGGTGATGCGCTTCGCACTGGCACGCTTGAGGGCGTCCACCATGATCAGCTGTTCCATCAGCCAGGTGTTCACCGGGGCGCCATGAGCCTGCAGCACGAAGGCGTCGCACCCGCGCACCGACTCCTCGAACCGGACGAAGATCTCCCCGCTGGCGAACTCGTAGGCGTTCGTGGGCACGGGCTCGACGTCGAGCTCGCGGGCGACCTCGGCCGTGAGCTCGGGATGCGAGCGTCCCGCGAAGAGCATCAGGTTCCGGCGGTTCTCGGTCTGGTATCCCACCGTGTTCTCCTCAGGGCGTGACTGGCGGCGCTGACAGGCGGCCGTGACAGGGACGGTTGTGGGCGTGGAATCCTTGCTGGGACGACGCACCCTCGCTCGGATGGTGCCCGTTCCAGGCCGGGGCCCGGGCACCGCGATCGCCCGGTCAGGTTGGCCTACCCGGTTCGATCGGGGCGCGCACGGGAGCCGGAGGGCGGGCGATCTCAGGACAGGGGGCCCCTCCGCGCGCCGGCCGCTGACCAAAGGCCCTGATCAGCACACGCTCGGCCAAACCCTTCCTACGTTCGGCCCCCGGGCGTGCAGACGCCAGCGATGGGCCGGGATGAGGATCCGGCTGTGCTTCAACTCACGCTCCGGGCCGGTGCCCCGCCCCGCTGCGTGAGCCGTCATTCGCGTCGTCGTTCGAGCTGCCGTCCGGGCCCTGGCCCGGTCCGCCGTGGCCCGGTCCGCCGTGATCCGATGCGCGGTGGTCCGATGCGCGGTGGGCCGCGTGCAGCGCGGCTTCGGCGGCGGTCGCGGCGGGGCTGCCCGGCCGGCGGCGCAGGACCCAGTCCACCAGGGTGCGCTGCCGGCCCTCGCGGACGGCGAGCGCGCCCGGCGGGACGTCCTCCCTGATCACGGAGCCGGCGCCGGTGTAGGCGCCGTCGCCCACGGTGACCGGCGCCACCAGCATCGTGTCACTGCCGATCCGGACGTCGGAGCCGATCACCGTCCGATGCTTGGCCACCCCGTCGTAGTTGACGAACACGCTGGTGCAGCCGATGTTGCTGCGCTCGCCGATGACCGCGTCGCCGACGTAGGCGAGGTGCGGCACCTTCGACTCGGCGCCGATCTCGGCGGCCTTGGTTTCGACGAAGGCCCCGATCTTGCCGTTCCGGCCGAGGGTGGTGCCGGGCCGAAGGTGCGCGAACGGGCCGACGACGGCGCCCGGGCCCACCTCGCAGCGCTCGGCGACGGATCGGGTCACCCGGGCGCCCGGCCCGACGGCGGTGTCGATGAGGGTGCAGTCCGGTCCGACCTCGGCGCCGCGGGCGAGCCGGGTGGCGCCGCGCAGATGCGTGTTCGGCTGGATCGTCGTGTCCGGCTCCAGGACGACGCCGGCGTCGATCCAGGTGGAGGCCGGATCGACGATCGTGGTGCCGGCGAGCATGGCCGCCCGGACGATGCGGTCGCGCAGCGCCAGGCCGGCGTCGCTGAGCTGCAGGCGGTCGTTGACCCCGGCGGCCTCGGCCGCGTCGGCGAGTGTGTGCGCGACCACCGGCTGCCCGTCGGCGACCAGCAGGCCCACCACGTCGGTGAGGTACTCCTCGCCCTGGGCGTTGTCGGTGGTCAGCCGCTTGAGCGCGCCTCGGAGCAGCTCCAGGTCGAACACGTAGACGCCGGTGTTGATCTCCCTGATCGCGGCGGTGGCGGCATCGGCGTCGCGCTGCTCGACGATCTCGCGCACCTGGCCGCCGGGTGCCCGCACGATCCGCCCGTACCCGGTCGGGTCGGCAACGGCGGCGGACAGGACCGTGGCCGCCGCGCCGGCCGCGCGGTGCTGGTCGAACAGCCCCGTGACCGCCGCGCCGGTGAGCAGCGGGACATCGCCCGGCATCACCACGACCGCCGCGTCGGGCGGGAGGCCCTGCAGCGCGCCGAGGGCGGCGCGCACGGCGTGCCCGGTGCCGCCCTGGCGCTCCTGTACCGCCGTGACGACGTGTGGGGCCCGCTCGGCCAGCATGGCGGTGACCTTCTCCCGCCCGTGGCCGACCACGACGACGGAGTGCTCCGCGCCGAGCGGGCCGGCCGCGTGGAGCACGTGCTCGAGCAGGCTGAGCCCGGCGACGTGGTGCAGGACCTTGGGCGTCTCCGAACGCATGCGCCGACCTTCGCCCGCAGCCAGGACGATGACCGCCGCCGGACGTACCTCAGTCACACGAGCTCCCCGGAATCTCGACGGACCTGGTGGTGGTGCCACTCCCACCCGGAACGACGTGCCGTGGACGACCCGGCCGACTCACGGAGGGTGAGGTAACGGCAGCCAGCCTACCGGGTCGGGCCTCCAGCGAAGACCGGGCGGCCCTCGCGCCGGACCGACCGGTCGTAACGCGGCGCGAAATAAGAAGAATGTTTTGGCGGGACTGCCGATGAAACACGATCGCGGCGGTTTGCATATTCCGCGGACCCGGCGTCCCCTCGCGCTCCGCCGCCACGACTCGAACGTGGACTAAGGGAACCAAAATCCCCTGTGCTGCCTATTACACTACGGCGGACCGTTGAGGGAGGACCGTTGCGGGCGTACCGTGGAGAAGGTAACCGTCCGGAAAACGCCGGCCACTCTGCGCCCACTCTACCATCGTGCCGGCTCTCGGAAGAAATGTTCGGGGGTCTCCGGCGTGCACTCGTGGCCCCGCCGGTGTGGTACGCGGTTCGGGCCGTCGCCGCCGAGAGGCGGTCGCCGGGGCGGGGCCGGCCGGCCACGGCTGGTTGTCGCCGCACTGCCGCGGTCCGGCCCCGCCTTCGTCCTGTGTCGGTGCGGGCACAGATGGCCCTTCGCCGACCCTCTGCCGCCCGGGAACGCAAGATTATGATCTTGTCGCGGGGGGTGTCGAGGGGTGGCGAAGTGGGAATCCCCGCTCCGGTATCCGACGTGATCCGCCAGCCCGCGCCCCCTGTGTGCCCGGCCGCCCCGCCCGTTTGCGTGGCGGACGCCGTGATTGGTGCCCGTTGTCATGCGGGCGGGCTAACGTGGCGACCAGAGGGTCGGCAGTGAGCGGCCCACCGCGACGGACGGGATGAAGCAATGACCGCTACCGACACGGTGAAAGCCACCGAAACCAGGCATCAGGGCGCGCCCGCCGCTGGCAGTGACGGTGAAGTGACGGGCACCGGTCAGCCCGACTCGTCGACCTCATCGACCCCGGCGGGGCGCCACACCATCGCCCCGAGTTCGCTGGCCCGTGCCCGCGGTGAACAAGTCGTGCTGGTCACGACCATCCTCATTCCCTTCCTCGCGCTTGTCGCGGCAGTTCCGCTGTTGTGGGGGCGGTGGATCTCCTGGCGGGACGTCATACTGGCCGCGGTGATGTACGCGATCACGGGCCATGGCATCACCATTGGATTCCACCGCTATTTCACGCACCGGGGATTCAAGACGTCCAGGCCGGTGCGGGCCGCGTTGGCCATCGCCGGCAACATGGCTATTGAGGGCCCGGTGATCCGGTGGGTCGCCGACCATCGCCGCCATCACGCGTTCAGCGACGCCGACGGTGACCCGCATTCGCCCTGGCGTTACGGAACCGGCTCGGTGGCGCTCGCCCGCGGGCTGTGGCACGCGCACATCGGCTGGCTTTTCGACGTCGAGCAGACCGACCAGCGCCGCTACGCCCCCGACCTTCTCGACGACCCGATGATCGTGCGGATCAGCCGCTCCTTCGCGCTCTGCGCCTTCGTCAGCCTCGCGCTGCCAGCCGTCGTCGGCGGGCTGTGGGGCGGCTCGTTCGAGGCCGCCGTCCAGGCGTTCTTCTGGGCCTCGCTGGTCCGGGTGGCCCTGCTGCACCACGTGACCTGGTCGGTGAACAGCATCTGCCACGTGATGGGGTCCCGGCCCTACCGCTCGCGGGACCACTCGGGCAACGTCTGGCCGCTCGCGCTGCTCTCGATGGGAGAGTCCTGGCACAACCTCCACCACGCCGAGCCGACCTCGGCCCGGCACGGTGTCCGCCCGTGGCAGGTCGACACGAGCTTCTACGGGATCAAGCTGATGGAATCACTACGGCTGGTCCGGGACGTCCGCTGGCCCGACCCGGCGCGGCTCGAGAGCAAGCGCGCCTGACCCGGAGCGCGGGCGGCGCGCGCCGGCCACGCCGCCCACGCAGGGTGCCCCGGGGCGGCAGCCCCTCGCACCCTGCGGTCATCACGTGCGGCGGTCAGCCGGCAAGCTCCGACAGCTCGAACCAGCGCTCCTCCAGCGCGGCGGTCTCCGCCTCGGCCTCGCGCAGCTCGTCGTTGAGCCGGCCGATCACCGCGTAGTCGCTCTGGTCGTGCGCCGCCATGCGTTCGTGGATGCTGGCGATCTTCTCCGAGAGGCGTTCCAGCCGCCGCTCGGTCGCGCTCAGCTCCTTGCGGGTGGCGCGCTCCTCGGCGCTCGAGCGGCGGGGCGCGCTCGGCGCCGGATCGGCGCGGGAGCTGCCCGAGGCACCCGGTGCCGGCGTCCCGGCCGCCCGGAGGCGCAGGTACTCGTCCACCCCGCCGGGCAGGTGCCGCAGGCGCCCGTCGATGATCGCGTACTGCTGGTCGGTGATCCGTTCGACCAGGTAGCGGTCGTGCGAGACGACGATGAGTGTGCCCGGCCAGGAGTCGAACAGGTCCTCCATCGCGGCGAGCATGTCGGTGTCGACATCGTTCGACGGTTCGTCGAGCACGATGACGTTCGGTTCGGACAGCAGCAGAAGCAGCAGCTGCAGCCGTCGCTTCTGCCCACCGGAGAGCTCCTTGACCCGGGCCGACAGATGCTCGCGGGCGAAGCCCAGGCGTTCGAGGAGCTGCGCCGGAGTCAGCTCCCTGCCGTCGATGACGTAGGTCGTCCTCGTGCGGGCGAGCACGTCGCGTACCCGGTCGCCGGCGATGTCCTCCAGCTCGCGGAACTGCTGGTCGAGCACCCCCAGCCGGACGGTCTTACCGCGCTTCACCGTCCCGGAGGTGGGCTCGAGCGTCCCGGCGACGAGGTTGAGCAGCGTGGACTTGCCGGCGCCGTTCGCGCCGAGGATCGCGGTGCGCTCGCCCGGCGCGATCCGCCACTCGACGTCCCGCAGCACCTCGCGGCCGTCGAACGACACCCCGGCGTCGAGCAGGTCGATCACGTCCTTGCCCAGGCGGGCGACGGCCAGCCGGGACAGCTCCAGCCGGTCCCGCGGCGGTGGCACGTCCGCGATGAGCTGGTTCGCGGCGTCGATCCGGAACTTCGGCTTGGACGTGCGGGCGGGGGCGCCGCGCCGCAGCCAGGCGAGCTCCTTGCGCATCAGGTTCTGGCGCTTCCCCTCGACCGCCGCGGCCTGCCGGTCACGCTCGACCCGCTGCAGCACGTAGGCCGCGTAACCGCCCTCGAACGGCTCGACGATCCGGTCGTGCACCTCCCACGTCGTCGTGGCGACCTCGTCGAGGAACCACCGGTCGTGCGTGATCACCAGGAGCCCGCCCGCGTTCCGGGGCCAGCGGGACCGCAGGTGCGCCGCGAGCCAGGTGATGCCCTCGACGTCGAGGTGGTTGGTCGGCTCGTCCAGGGCGATCACGTCCCAGTCGCCGACGAGCAGGGTGGCCAGCGCGACCCGGCGGCGCTGACCGCCGCTGAGGGTGCCGATCCGCGTATCCCAGGCGATGTCGGGTACCAGGCCGGCGATCACGTCGCGGACCTTCGGGTCACCGGCCCACTCGTGTTCGATGCGGTCACCGACGATCGAGTAGCCCACGGTCGAGGCGTCGTCCAGCGTGTCGGACTGGTCGAGCATTCCCATCCGCACCCCGCCGCGGCGGGTCACCCGCCCCGAGTCGGGCTCGACCCGGCCCGACAGCATCCCCAGCAGCGAGGACTTCCCGTCGCCGTTACGGCCGACGACGCCGATCCGGTCGCCCTCGTTCACCCCGATCGTCACCGCGTCGAACACCACGCGCGTCGGGTACTCCAGCCGCAGCGCCTCGGCCCCCAGCAGATGTGAGCTCACAGGCGGACACCCATCAGGGGCTCGGGCGCGACCCGCGCCCGGGACGTCACGACAGCCGGCGCCGGAACCCGACTCACGCCGGTGACGAGGCGGAGGGCGCGGGGGAGACCGGCGGGGCGGGGGGAGTAGGTCCGGTGGACGGCCGGCTCACCTGGGCACCCGCCACCGGCCCCTGGGCACGCCGCACCGCGCGGGCGACACCCATGCCGGCCAGACTGGCCGCCAGCGAGACACTCGCCGCGGCATCGCGGGCGAGGAACGCGCAGGTCGGGCCCGAGCCGCTGACGATCGCGCCGATCGCGCCGAGTTCGATCCCGCTCTCCAGCACCCGCCGCAGGGACGGGCGCAGCCGCAGCGCCGCCGGCTGCAGGTCGTTGACCAGGGCGGCCCCGAGCTCCTCGGGATCACCGCTGCGCAGGGCGGCGAGAACCGCGTCGGCGGGCGTCGGGCCGGTCTGCAGCCGGCCCTCGGCGAGTCGGTCGAACTCCGCGTAGACGGCCGGCGTGGACAGCCCACCGTCGGCGAGGGCGAACACCCAGTGGTACTCACCGCGCCCCAGGACGTCGGTCAGCTGCTCGCCGCGGCCGGTGCCGAGCGCCGTCCCGCCGGTGAGCGGGAAGGGGACGTCGCTGCCGAGCCGGGAGGCGAGCTCGACGAGGGTCGCGCGGTCGAGCTCCGTGCCCCACAGCGCGTCGCAGGCGACCAGGGCGGCCGCGGCGTCGGCGCTGCCGCCCGCCATGCCGGCGGCGACCGGGATGCCCTTCGACAGGGTCAGATGGATGGCCTCGCCGCGGATGCCGGCCGCCTCGGCGACCAGGTAGGCGGCGCGGACGGCGAGATTGTCGCGGCCGGTCGGCACCACGGAGATCGACGGCTCGGCGGCGGTGGCACCCGCCACCGCGCCGGCACGGCTACCGGTGTCACCGGGGGCACCAACGCCGCTGTCGTCCTCGCCGTCGGCCGCCGGGCCTGCCGGCTGGGCGCCCTCGCCGGCGACACCGACGGTGACCACGATCGGGTCCTCGTCGGTGAAGACCGGCGCGGAACCATCCGGCCCCGAGACGGACTCGAGCGGAACCGAGGTCGCGGTGATCTCGTCGTACAGCGAGACGGCCTGCAGGATCGTCGTGACTTCGTGGTACCCGTCGGGGCGCAGCGGACCCACCCCGAGGTGCAGGTTGACCTTCGCGGGTGCGCGGACGGTGACGGCGGGCTGGGCGTGGCCGGGTTCGGCGGTGCGTCGACCCGGATTCGATCGAGGCAGCGGACGCTCCTTGGCTCAGGCGTCGCTCGCGAGCGAGCGCGCTCGGCATGGCCGGTGGTGGTCACCAGGGCTTGCGCTCAACTTATCGGTCGCGACGTCCGATCGGCCCGGCGCGCCGGGCGGACGTATGAGTCCGGTCCGGGCGGGTACCCCGTCAGGTGCACGGCACCGTCGGGACGTGGGGGCCGTTGCCGGGGTTGCCCGGCGGCTCCGCAGGTGTCCGGCGACGCGTGGTCGGGCTGGCCAGGCCGGTCGGCCGGACGAACGGAACCGTGACACGGAGGGAAATCCATGACGACCACACGGAACCAGCCCCCACCGGATGCGGCGCATCCAGGGCTGGGAGAGACCCGGGAAGACCACCGCAAGGGCGCTTCCTCCATCGACTCCGGTGCGAAGCGTGACTCCGGTTCCGGGCGCTCGGCCTCCCCGGCCCGGCGGACGTCCACCGAACTGGTCACGGCCCAGGGCCGGACGTCGATCGCGGACTCCGTCGTCCGCAAGATCGCCGGTGTGGCCACCAGGGAGGTCGCCGGGGTGCACGAGCTCGGTTCCGGCGGCAGCCGCGCGATGGGTTCCTTCCGGTCCCGGTTGCCGGGCACCAGCCCGAGCGTGTCGCAGGGGGTGACGGTGGAGGTCGGCGAACGGCAGGCCGCCATCGACCTCGACGTGGTCTGCGAGTACGGCGTCTCCATCGTCGATCTGTCGCAGGCGGTGCGGCGCAACGTCGTCGACTCGGTCGAGCAGATGACCGGGCTCGAGGTCACCGAGGTCAACATCGCCGTGGACGACGTCTATATCGGCGACGACGAGGGCTCCGAGACACCACCCCGGGTCCAGTGACCAGCAGCGTGGCGGACGTCGGCGCCGACGCGCACGCCGCGGCGGACGCCGGGCCCGGCGCGGCTGCTGGCGGCCATGTCCGTCCGGCCGTGGCCGTGGCGGTGGCCGCGGATACCGACGCCGACAGCGATGGCGAGGTGGCCGCTGCCGTCGCGCGGCGGGTGACCGCATGTCCCGATGTGGTCCGGCTCGTCGGTCACCCGGCCCGGTACGGCGCCGGCTGGGACGGCCACGGATACGGCGACGGACGCGGCCACGGTGGCGACGCGGAGGGAGCAGGCGGCGCGGGCGAGCTCGCGACCTACGCCGGTGGGCGCCGGATCGAGGGCGTGCGGGTCGGCCCGGATGCGGTGGTGGTGGCGGTGGCCTGCCGCTTCGGCCCGACCATGGCCGAACTGGCCGCCCAGGTCCGGGCCGCGGTGCTCGTCGCCATGCCGACTGCTCCGCGGATCGATGTGATCATCGATGATCTCGAGGTCGACATCCCTGCCTGGGCCGGTGTCACTGACCATGGCTGTCGCTGACCATGGCCGCCGCGGAGCAGGCGGCGCCGAAGCAGGCGAGGCGGCGGGCGAGGCCGCGCGAGCCGCGCGGCGGCGGTTCATCCTGGCGAACCATCCGGATCGTGGTGGTGACCCGGCCGACTTCGCCGCGGGCCTGCGAGCCTTCGGGTCCGCGCCGCGGGTGAGTTCGGCGCCGGTGAGCCCGCCGGTGAGTTTCTACCGCCGCCGGAGTGCGCTGCACCGGGCGCTTGCCCGCGCGACGGCCGTGAACTGGAAGGCCCCGGCCGCTCGGCTGAGACTGGGCTTCGAGACTGCTCACCGCCGTGTGTCACGACGCGACGGCCACAGGTGACGCTGCGGCGATCCCGCCGCGTGTCCGAGAACCCGCCGGGGCGGCCTGGCGGCTGGTGAAGGAGGTCCTGGATGCGATGGGGTCCGCTGGGACTCGCCGCCGGGCTCGTCGCTGGGCTGGCACTGGCCTTCGGCGGCTTCGGGGAGTTCCTCATTGTTCTGCTTTTCGGAGCCATCGGGCTGTTCGTCGGCAAGATTGTCGATGGTGACATCGAGCTGGGCCGGTCGGACCGGGACGGGTTCGCCGGCATGCGGCGCCGGAGGCGCCCGTGACCACCGAGTTCCCGGACCGCGTCCGCCCGGGAGGGGCGCGGCGCCCGGGGTCGGTGCGGATCGCGGAGCAGGTGGTGGCGAAGATCGCCGCCGGGGCCGCGGCGGACGTCGAGGGCGTCACGGCCCCGCCCCCGCGGCTCGCGGTCGGCGCGGCCACCCGGCTTCACGGCTGGGCCAGCCGGGTCGTCCATCCGGGAGATCGCGCCCGGGCCTGGCCGGTCGGCGGCGCGTACCGGCCAGGCCCGGTGCGACGGAGCCCCGGCCAGCGACCCGAGGGCTGGCCCGAGGCGAGAGCGAAGATCGTCGATGGCGGAGTGTTCGTGTCTCTGACGTTGTCCGTCGCCTACCCCGCATCCGTCAGCGGGACCGCGGAGGCGGTCCGGGACCGGGTGCGTGAACGGGTCGCCGCCCTCGCCGGGCTCCCCGTCATGGGGATCGACATCCAGGTCGCAACGCTGTGCGGGCGGTCCGGGGCACACCCGTACTGAGCCGTCGGCGGACAGGTCGGGAGGGGGGCGCCATGCGGGTCGGAAACCGGCTTCCCGCCGCGCTGGTGGCGGCGGTGCTCGCCGCCGCCGGCGTGATCGCGGTCCTGGAGATCACCGCGGCGGCCGGTGGGCAGGGGCCGATGGTGGTCGACTGGCCCGCCTGGTCGGCGCGGCTCGCCAGCTGGGCGTGGTCGTCCGGCGCGGTCCGGCTGTGCGGCGTGCTGCTGGCGCTCGCCGGCCTGTCGGTACTCCTGCTGAGCCGCGCCGCGGGTGGCGGCGGTCGGTTCGAGGCTCACCCGAGCGAGGCCGGGACGGTCATGTACGTCCGCCGCCGTGCCCTCTCCCGTGCTCTGCGGGCGGCGGCGCTCTCCGTCGACGGGATCACCGCGGCGTCGGTGCGGGTGCGCCGCCGCCGCGCCGTGGTGCGGACCCGGCTCCGGCCGCGCACCTCGGTCGGCGCGGTGGCGCAGGTCCGGAGTCGACTCGCCGGCACCGTGGAGTCCTTCGACCTCACCCACCCGCCACGGCTCGTGATCGAGGTGGGCGGGCGCGCCGTGAGGGGCCCCAGGTGAGGCCCGGCGGCGGTCCCGCGCGCCACCTCGCCGCGGACGCCAGGCCGCCAGGCGCCCCGGGCGTCCCTGGTACCTCCAGCGCCCCTGGTACCTCCGGCGCGTCAGCCACCGCAGGCGCTGCCCGGCGGCCGCGCCGTTTCGTCCCGACGGTGGAGCGCTGGAACCGGTTCCTGCTCGTCGCCGCCGGCCTGCTGCTCCTCGGCGCCGGAATCGTCGTGCTCCTGGCCGGAGCTGGCGTCTTCGGGGCGGCGGTCGAGGACCGGCCCGTGCTCGGGCCGGACGTCCGGTCATTCGCCGCCGGTCACGGGTGGTTCTGGCCCGCTCTCGGTGTCGTGCTCGGGCTGCTGGCGCTCTGCGCCGTCGGCTGGCTGGCCGCACAGCTGCGAACGGGGCGGTTGCGTGGCCTCTTTGTGACCGATGACGCGTTGGGCGGTGTGCGTGTCGGGTCTGCCGCACTCGCCGACGCGGTCGTGGACGACCTGGTCGGCAACCCGGTCGTGCGGGCGGCCCGGGTGGTCGTCCGGGGCCGGCCGCGCCGTCCGGTCCTGCAGATGAGCATCGAGACGGACGCCGGAGCCGACGCCCGCGCGCTGCGTGCCGACATTGAGAGCCGGGTACTGCCCCGGGCGCGCCGGGCCCTGGGTCGCCCGGACCTGGCGGGTGAGATCGAGATCGGGGTGGACGCGGGTTCGCCCGCCCGGGTGCGCTGACCCTCCGGACGGGCCCCGCCGTCACCGGGTGCGCGGTGGCTTTGTAACCTGGTGGGTGCTGTGGGGCAGTGAACGGCACGACGGTCTCCGGCGACACGACACCTGTCAGGTGTTGACAGCAAAGCTTCCGGTACTGTTGAGGACCGCGTCACTGCGCGGTCCGCCTCTGCTCCTGAATCGTCGTGCCCCTGAACGTCGTTGCTCCCTGACGTCGTGCCCCTGAACGTTGTCGGCCCCTGAACATCACCCTGCGGGTGAACAACAGGCGCCGAGTCCCGTTTTTGTCGAGAGGATGAGCACCCCCATGTCCGAGGTCCGCATCGCCGCGGAGCCGCGCACCGAGTTCGGGAAGGGCGGGGCTCGTCGCACCCGCCGGGCCGGCAAGGTCCCGGCTGTTCTCTACGGTCACGGCAAACCACCGCGTCACATCGCGCTGCCCGCGCACGACCTGCTGCACGCCTTCAAGACCGACGCCGGCACCAACGTCCTGCTGACGCTGGAGCTGTCGGGGGTCACGGAGCTGGCGCTTCCCAAGGAGGTCCAGCGCCACCCGATCCGCGGCAGCTACGAGCACCTCGACCTGGTTCTGGTGAACCGCGGCGAGATGGTCACGGTCGAGGTCTCCATCGTCCTGACCGGTGACGCGCACACCGACACCCTGGTCGACCAGCAGGTCATGGCCCTCTCGGTCAAGGCTGACGCGACCGCGCTGCCCAGCACGATCGAGGTCGACATCACGGGCCTGGAGCCGGGGCACGGCATCGCCGCCTCCCAGCTCGAGCTGCCGAGCGGCGTCGAGCTCGAGGCCGACGCCGACCTGGTCGTCGTCCAGGGCCTGGCCAAGAAGACCGCGGCGCAGCTCGAGACCGATCTTGGTGAGGGCGGCGCGGCCGAGGGCTCCGAGGCCACCGAAACCGCTTCGGCCTGAGCGTTCCGGCGAACCGCATGGACGTGTCAGGCAGCGACGGGCCCTGGCTCGTCGTCGGGCTCGGCAACCCCGGCCCGGGCTATGCGGGGAACCGGCACAACATCGGTTTCATGGTGGTGGAACTGCTGGCCGAGCGCACCGGCGCTCGGCTGCGGTCCCACCGCGCGCGGGCTGACGTCGACCAGGTACGCCTGGCCGGCCAGCCTGCGGTACTCGCCCGGCCCCGGACGTTCATGAACGTCTCAGGGCCGCCCGCGGCGGGTCTGCGCGCCTTCTACAAGACCGACGTCGCACGGGTGATCGTCGTGCACGACGAGCTGGACATCCCGTTCGGGGCGATCCGGCTCAAGCGTGGCGGCGGCGACAACGGGCACAACGGGCTACGATCGATCACGTCCGCGCTGGGCTCGCGGGACTACCTGCGGGTTCGGGTGGGCATCGGCCGCCCCCCGGGCCGGATGGACCCGGCCGACTTCGTTCTGCGCGACTTCAGCACCGTCGAGCGCAAGGAACTCCCACTCCTCGTCGACAGTGCCGCTGACGCCGTCGAGTCACTGGTCCACGAGGAGCTTTCGGTGGCCCAGAACCGCTTCCACGCAGGGTGACCGGGCCCGGGCGCACCGGGTGTCGGCCAGGTTCGGCCGCAGGGCATCCGGGTAAGTTGGGCCAGCCCTGACAACTCTGTGAACCACTGCGCGGTCGGGTCCCGGTCTGCTTGCCGGCGTGACCCGGGCGGCAGTCGGGAGGAGCGTGCGCGCCGGTGACCCGGATCCATGAGCTGAGCGCCCGATGCTCGCACTGACGCCCGGCCGGCCGCTCGAGGGCAGCGCCTACACGGTGGTGGCACTAGGTGCGCACGCGGATGACGTGGAGATCGGCGCCGGCGGCACGATCGCCCAGATGATCGAGGCGCATCCGGGCACGGTGGTCCACTGGGTGGTCTTCGCCGGCAGTGGCGAGCGGGGCTCCGAGGCCGAGGCCAGTGCCCGGGAGCTGCTCGGTGCGTCGCTCGGGTCGCTGCACCTGCACGAGGTGCGGGACGGCTTCCTCCCCCGCGAGTGGAGCGGGGTCAAGGAGATGCTGCTCCAGATCTCCCGCCAGGTGACGCCGGACATCGTCTTCGCGCCGTCCCTGGGTGATGCCCATCAGGACCATCGCATGCTTGCCGAGCTGGCCTGGCAGGCCTTCCGCGGCGCACTGATCCTCGGGTACGAGATCCCCAAGTGGGAGGGCGACCGAGGCACCGCGAACCTGTACGTTCCCGTTCCCGAGCCGGTGGTGGCGGCCAAGGTCGACCATCTCGAGCGGCACTTCCGCAGCCAGCACGACCGCGTCTGGTTCGACGAGGAGACCTTTCGCGCCACGATGCGCCTGCGCGGCGTCGAGTGCGGCAGCCGCTACGCAGAGGCCTTCGACGCACGGAAGCTGACGCTCGTCTGGTGACCCCCGGTCGCCAGGGCGGCCAGGCCGCCACGGCCACCGGGGTTGGCGCAACCGCCACAGCCGGCCGCGCCGCCACAGCTGCCCGCGCCGGAGCGGCGATCCGCGCCGGCGCGGGGACAGCTCCCGGCTAGGTGGCTGCCCGCTCGGTGACCCGGGCGGTCTCGCCGGGGCGGCTGGCGAGCATGCCGCGGATGCGGGCGATCAGCGTCGCGTGGTCGAGCTCCCGCAGGACGAACTCACGACCCGCGGTGCCGATCTCCGCCGCCAGCCACGGGTTCTCCAGCAGCCCGCAGATGGCGTCCGCGAAGGCTCCCGGGTCGTCCGCCACGAGCAGGTGCTCGCCCGGGCGCCAGCCCAGGCCACGGCTGCCGGTCGGTGTGCTGACCACCGGCGTGCCGGCGGACATCGCCTCGATCGCCTTGATGTTGACACCGGAGCCGGAGCGCATCGGGTTCACCGACACGGTGGCGCCGGCGACGTAACCGACCACGCTCGGGACGTTCGTGTGCAGCTCGACGCCCTCGAATCCGCCGAGCCAGTCGGCCAGGCCGTCCTCGGGGCGCCGCCCGACCACCTGCAGGGTCGCGGAGGGGTGTCGCATCAGGACCGTGGGCCAGCAGCCGCCGAGGAACCACCGCAGCGCCTCGATGTTCGTCGGGGTGTCGAGCGAGCCGACGAACACCAGCTTCTCGGGGGCACGCTCGACGCTCGTCAGCCCGCCGGCGGCACGCGCGGCGGCGACCGTGCTGGCGGGCAGGAACGGCGGCAGGTGGTAGGTGGGGACGCTCGCCCGTGCCTGGCGCCACTCGTGGTCCTCGACGGAGATGTCGGCGATCGCGTTGATCAGCGGCGAGTGGTGCATCTCCTGCTCGGCGAGCCGCAGCCGGTGGTACTCCAGCTCGTAGGCGACAGCCCGCGGCCCGGTGGAGCTGCGCGCCAGAACGTGGAAGAACTCCGAGTCGATGTTGTGCGCGCGCACCAGATGCGGCAGCCGCCAGATGCGCGCGATCTCCTCGCCCAGATGGGACGTCCGACAGCTGTAGCTGATGACGGCGTCCGCGCGCGGGGGCGTGTGCTCGAGGGCCCGGCGCAACGGGCCGACGGGGCGGGACGCGTGGATGAACGGCCGCGGGGAAAGGTGCGCGAGCGGACTGTCGTCGCGGGGAAGCCGGATAACGGCCGCGCCGGGGACGGCCTCCTCGTACGCGGCGATGTCCAGGTCGGTGCGGGACGGCACCAGAACCTGCATCCGGATACCGGCCGCCGAGGCCGCGGTGAGGAAGCTGAATGTCTCCACCCGACCGCCGGCGTCCGAGGGCAGGAAGGGCTCCTCGACTACGACGATCCAGCGTTCGGAGTCGCTCATCCCAGTCACTTTAGACCGGTGGCCGACACCATCGCCGAGCGGTCCGCGGGTGGCGGTTCGGTCACCGGCGGTGCGGCGGAGGCATCACACTTTGGTGGTATCGGCGGGTATCGACGTGCTGCCGGGATGGCATGTCTCGTTTCCCCGTGATTGCGGGCGGGGAACAGCGCGGGTCCTGCGGCGACATGCCGGAGCCCCAGGCCGGAATAAGGCGGGAGCTGCCGGGGACGTCGCGGTTCCGATGGGTGACGTCGCGGACGCGACGGTAACAACGCCCGGGGGCCTCTCTGCGGGCGCGCAAGGCCACCGCTACGGTTATGCCATGACAGGAGCTCGTGCGTTCGGTAAGGGCACCGCGATCGCGGCGCTCGGCGCGACCGCCGTGTACGGTCACGTTCTGTATCCCGCTTATATCGGGCACCGCAGTCGTGGGCTCACACCGTCACAGCCCGAGGAGCCGATGGTCTGGCCCGGGCTGAGTGTGGTGGTCTCCGCCTACCGCGAGGCCGCAGTGATCGGCACGAAGCTCGACGAGCTCGCCGGCACGGACTACCCCGGCCAGATGGAGATCATCGTCGTCGCCGACGACGCGGAGACGGCCACGGCCGCCCGCCGTCCCGGCGTCCGGGTCCTGTCCTCGGGTGAGCGGCTCGGCAAGGCCCGGGCGGTGAACCGCGGGGTCGCGGCGGCGAGCCACGACGTCGTGGTGCTCACCGACGCGAACGCGGTCCTCGCGCCGCAGGCGCTGCGTGCCGCGGCCCGCCACTTCTCGGACGAGACCGTCGGTGCGGTCGCCGGGGAGAAGCAGGTCGACGACCCGGCGGGGGCCCAGGGCTTCTACTGGAAGTTCGAATCCTGGCTCAAGCAGTGCGAGTCCGCGACCGGCGCGACCATCGGCGTGGTCGGCGAGATGCTCGCCTTCCGCCGCAAGGCGTTCCGGCCGCTGCCGGCCGACACCGCGGTCGACGACGCCTGGCTGGCGCTGGACATTCTCGAAAGTGGCCTTCGTGTGGTCTACGAGCCCGAGGCGTACTCGATTGAGACGTCCGCGCCCGACTACGAGGCCGAGTGGGAGCGCCGCACCCGCATCGTCGCCGGCAACCTCGACATGCTCTGGCGGCGGCGCAGCGCGCTCGTCCCCGGCGCGCTTCCGGTGACCTCGCAGCTGTGGGGGCACCGCCTCGTCCGGTCGTCGTTCGGGCCGATGGCCCACGTCGCGCTGGTCGCCCTCAGCGTGCCGGCCGCCCGGCACAGCTGGGCCGCCCGGATCTTCCTGGCCGGCAACGCGGCCGGCGCGGCCAGCGCCGGGGTGCTGATGAGGGGTGGCACACCCCCCGGCCCGACCCGCCTCGTGGCCCAGGTCTTCTTCCTGCAGGCCGTGGCGCTCGGCGGGGTGCGGCGGTTCCTCGCCCACGACCGCCCCGCCGTGTGGCCCAAGCCCGAGCGGCAGGCCCCGCCCGGCCAGGCGCCGTCCCCGACGCAGCTCCCGGCCGCGGTCGAGCCCACCACCGGCCCCGCCACCCAGGCCTCCAGGGCAAGCTGAGAGGAACGACCCCGTGCCGGACAACGCCCCCGCGCCTGCCACCCCGGCCGCGCCCGACACCCGGCCGGCCGTGCCGGGCTGGTCGTTCGAGCTGTCGCTGGTCAGCTTCCACAGCCGCGACCAGCTTGAGCAGATGTTCGAGACGCTGCCGCTCGACCTGCCCGTGGTGGTCGTCGACAACGCCAAGGGCGTCGATCACGTCGACGAGATCGTCGCCCAGCGGCCCCACGGCCGGTACATCGACTCGGGCGGCGGGAAGGGCTTCGCGAAGGCCTCGAACATGGGGATCCGGACGTCCGCCTACGAGTACGTCGTGCTCGGCAACCCGGACAGCCGGCCCACCCTCGAGGTCATGCAGGCGCTCGTCGACGACCTGGAGCGCGACCCGGAACTGGTCGTCAGCGCGGCCACGATGCAGGGCACCGACGGCCGGCCCGAGCTCGGGAACGGCGGCTGGGAGCCGACCCCACGGCGGGTCCTCATGCACGTCCTCGGCGCGCACAAGATCGCTCCCGCCTCGGCGCTGTTCGCCCGCCCGACGCCCAACCAGCCGTTGAGCCCCGAGTGGCTGACCGGCGCCTGCATGGCCGTGCGCCGGAAGACGTTCCTCGAGCTCGGTGGCTTCGACGAGACGTTCTACGTCTACAACGAGGACATGGCACTCGGCCGCGCGATCAGGGAGGCGGGGCTGCGCCAGCAGCTGCGCACCGACCTGCTCGTCCCGCACGGGGCGGGCGGCTCCGGCGCCGGCAAGACCTGGATGCTCCAGATGCGCGGCGCCTCGATGGTCCGCTACCTGCGCAAGCACAACGCCCCGGCCCGGGTGAACGTCATGCGCTCGATGCTCGTCGCGGGCTACGCCGGGCGGACGGTGCTCTCCCGTGCCCGTGGTCGGAAGGCCACGGCCGACGAGCACGCCGCCTACATCAAGGGCCTGCTGGTAGGCCCCCCGCCGCGCTGAGCCGTTCCGGGTGCTGAGCCGTTCGGGGTGAGGCCGGGGCCGGCTCCGGGGACGTGTGTCGCTGCGGGCCCGGCGGGTCAGTGGGGGGTGCGCCAGCCGCGGGTGTCGACGGGGACGTCCCGTCCGCTCGGCCAGGACGGTGGTGCCGGCGCGAGAGGTCCAGGCGCCGGCCAGGCCGGCGGGACCGGCAGGGTTCCCCGCGGCAGGGGCTGACCGGGTAGTGGGTTGGTCGCGAGAGTGTGGACCGGCGCCGGCGCCCTTCCCCGGCGGCGGGCCCGGCGGGCCGCGAAGCGGTCGCCGAACAGCATGTACGCGAGCGTCCCCAGCAGCACGCCCTCCACCACGGCCAGGCCGAGCATGAGCAGCCAGACCTCGATCGAGGGCCCGTCCGAGCTCTCGACAGCCTCGACAGCCTCGGCAGGCGCGTCAGCGCGCTGGCCGGGCGGCGTGCCCGGTGCCGCGGTGGGACCATCAAGCGCCGTCGCGGGCCGTGGGGCCGGAGTCGCCAGCAGCGGGTTCGCGGCCACGCGGGGGATGTCGGCGGTCAGCGCGGCGACCGGATCCACCAGCCCGAAGCCGTAACGGTCATCGCGCCCGGGCGGGCCCATGTCGATCGCCGTGCGGATCAGCCGGTTGACGACGTCGGCCCCGTCGAGGCCGCTCAGCTCCGACCGGACCAGCGCCGCGACCCCCGCCACGATCGCGGCGGAGTTGCTGGTGCCGCCGCCCGTGTCGAGCCCGTCGCTGGAGACCCGGGTCGGCACCGGGGCCCTGATACCCGGGCCGGGCGCCGCCAGCACGGCCTCCGGCCCCTGGACGGAGCCACCCCAGAAACGGCCGCGGTAGTCCGATCCGGTCACGGCGATGACGCCGGGGATGTTCGCGGGCGAGTTCACCTCGGTGTCGCCGGGCTCGGTGTTGCCGGCGGAGGCGACCACGACGACGTCATGAGCGAGGGCGTACCGGACGGCGCTCGCCTCCCGGGACGTCGCCTCCCCCACGGAGCCGAGGGACATGCTGATCACGCCGGCGCCGCGGTCCACCGCGATCCGGATCGCGCGGGCGACCTCCTCGGAGTCCGCTTCGGCGCCGGTGGAGATGGGCAGGATCTTCGCCTTCGGTGCCACCCCCCAGACGGAGGGGTCACCGATGTCCGCGCGCGCCGCGACGATGCCGGCCATCGCGGTGCCGTGGCCGTCCGGGTCGTCGTCCCGCAGCCCGTCGGGTGCGGCGTCCGGGCCGATGCCGTACCCGGGCAGCAGCTGGCCGCGCAGCTTCGGATGGGTCGCGTCCACGCCGCCGTCGATGATCGCGACGATGACGCCCTCGCCCAGGGTGAGCTGCTGGGCGTCGGTCAGGCCGAGCGTCTCGTGGTACCACTGCCGGCCCTCGGCGGAGAACCCGCTGGACCGCGGGCTGCCCGGAGGCGAGCTGGGCACCATCGACGGGGGTGACGGCGGGGTGCCTGCCGCCAGGCTCGGCGCGGCGCCCGCTGTCAGGACGGCCGGCAGCATCAGTACGGCCAGTGGCACCGCGCGCAGGGCCCTGGACGTCCGCCCGGGCCGGGCACGGCTGTCGTGTCGGTGAGCCCTCACTGCCTGACCTGCCTTTGCGCGCTCCATGAGCGCGGACCGGGAGCGGTGCATCACGCCATCAACACGTACATGCTGTGGAGGCGAGCCTTCCACATTCGCGGGATTGTGCAGCCGTTTGTCCGCGAGTCGACAGACTGTCCGGGGTCAGGGTGCACGTCCGCAACCGTTTATGGTGCTGGTCACATTCTTTTGGCGTCGCCGGGAAGGGCAGCCGTGCGCCCGCGCCGTCGCGAGCCACTCTTCGGGCGTCGTTCCGAGCAGCCGGCGGTCGGCCGTGCTGCGTTGCTCCTGGTGACCGGTTGTGGACGGGCGGATTCGTGCCGGCGCCTGTCCTGGCCCCATGGGTCGGCCACGGCGGGTGCTGGTCAGGCGGCACCGCGGTGGCCGGGGCGGCCTGGTGGTTTCTCCGGTGCGGTGACGGCGGACCGACCTGGAATCCACTCGCGGCCCGCGCCTCAATGTTCTCGCTGGCACGAATCCGCGGCACCCGAAGGCGCAGCCCGGATTATTGTGTGGGTCAGGACTGGACACGGGGTTCCGGCGTGGTCGACGGCGGCGGGAATGACGCGCGGACCGGTCGGATCAATGCGTGCGATGGCTTCGGGCCCGGGCCTCCGGCTACGCGCGGGCGTTCCGCTGGCTGCCGTTCACGCGGGCTGCGGTCCGCCTCGGCCCATGTTCCAGGGCGAGCGCGCTCGCGGGTTTCGCCGCTGGCAGCGCTGCGGTCCGGTCGGGCGGGAGATCGCCGGGGCAGGCTCGGCGCGGTGGGCCGCCGCGAGTGGGAAAAGGCGCTGGTGGCGGTGAACGGTGCTGTGCCGGGGCCTGCGGGCGAGGCGCATTGAGCGCTACTCCGGTGGCGCCTCGCGCGATCTTCTCGTGGCATTTCCTCGAACGTTCTCCGGTACCGTTCCGCCGGATCGGCGGGCGCGGAGTACCGACGAACCGACCGGGTTCGGAATGGGCGCATCCGGCGGGCCGGCGAGGGCGGGTAACGGGCGCGGGATGGCCCCCCGGATCCCGCCAGACCGTTGGCGGCGCCGGCCCGCGCCTGTCTCGTGGCGCCTGGCTGGGCTTCGGGTGGACGCCGGCATCAGGGCCAGGACCGTCCGGTGCCCGGCGATGGTGACCGATGATCGTCGGGCGTGCCACGCCGAAGGCCACGCCAGACGGCGGTATGCGCAGCGTGGCCGTCGCCAGACGGACAGGAACGGAACGGGGCGTCACTGAGGTGCCGTCGGAGCACCTCGGTACCTTCTGGGGTCGGAACGTTGGGTCACGTGTGAATCCCGCGTGCCGTCGTCGAGATCGGGAGGACTCGCGGATGAAGGTGCTCGTCACCGGCACGGAAGGCTACCTGGGCTGCCTGCTCGCGCCGGAGCTGCTGCGCGACGGCCACGAGGTGGTCGGCGTGGACACCGGCTACTACAAGTACGGCTGGCTCTACCGCGGGACCGACCGCGTGCCCTACACGCTCGACAAGGACCTGCGGAACCTCACCGTCGAGGACCTCGCGGGTGTCGACGCCGTCGTCCACATGGCGGAGCTGTCGAACGACCCGCTGGGCGCCCTCGCGCCGGACGTCACCTACAAGGTGAACCACCAGGGCTCCGTGCGGCTGGCGAAGCTCGCCAAGGAGGCGGGCGTCCAGCGTTTCGTCTACATGTCGTCCTGCAGCGTGTACGGCGTCGCCACCGGCGAGGACGTCACCGAGACGTCACCGGTGAACCCGCAGACGCCCTACGCGGAGTGCAAGGTCTACGTCGAGCGGGACGTGACGCCGCTCGCCGACGACACGTTCTCGCCGACCTTCCTGCGCAACGCGACCGCCTTCGGCGCGTCCCCGCGGATGCGTTTCGACATCGTGCTGAACAACCTGGCAGGTGTCGCGTGGACGGCCGGCGAGATCGCGATGACGTCGGACGGCACACCGTGGCGGCCGCTGGTCCACGGCCTCGACATCGCGAAGGCGATCCGCTGTGTGCTGGCGGCGCCCCGGGACGTCATCCACAACCAGATCTTCAACGTGGGCGACAGCGAGCAGAACTACCAGGTGAAGGAGATCGCGGACGCGGTCGCCACCGTGTTCACCGGCTGCCGGCTGAGCTTCGGGGACAACGGCGGCGACAACCGCAGCTACCGCGTGTCCTTCGACAAGATCGCGACCCAGCTCCCCGGCTTCGCCTGTGACTGGGACGCCCACCGCGGCGCCAAGCAGCTGCACGAGGTCTTCAGCCGCATCCAGCTGGACGACGAGACCTTCACCGGGCGCGGGCACACCCGCCTCAAGCAGCTCCAGTACCTGATCGGCACCGGGCAGGTCGACGCCGAGCTGTTCTGGACCGCCTGATGATCCTGCGCCCGACGGCTGTCGAGGGCGTGACGATCGTCGACGTCGAGGCGTTCACCGACGCGCGCGGCCTGTTCGCCCGCACCTTCTGCCAGGAGGAGTTCGCCGCCGCCGGCCTGGAGGTGGCCGTCGCCCAGTGCAGCGTGGCCTACAACCGGCTGGCCGGCACGGTGCGCGGCATGCACTGGGCGGGGGAGCCGGTGCGGGAGACCAAACTGGTCCGGTGCACCCGCGGCGCGCTGCTGGACGTGGTGGTCGACACCCGGCCCGGTTCGCCGACCTACCTGCAGCACGTGTCGGTCGAGCTGACGGCGGAGAACCACCGGGCGCTGTTCGTCGCGGCCGGGCTGGCGCACGGCTACCAGACCCTGGTGGATGACACCGAGGCCACTTACCAGATGAGTGTTCCGTTCACTCCCGGGCACGATCGTGGTGTGCGCTTCGACGACCCGCGGCTCGGTATCGCCTGGCCGCTGCCCGTCTCGGTGATCTCGGACAAGGACTGTGCCTGGCCGCTGCTTCCCGCCACCGACGTACCGAGCGGCGAGACCGCACTCGCACTCGCACCCGCGGTCGTGCCTGCCGGTCGGAGCGCCTGACGGTTCCCTCGCCACCGCCGTCCCCGGCCGCTCGCTCCGCCCACTCCACCCGCCTTTCGGCTGCCCTCGACCGCCACCGGAGTGGGGCGGACGCGGGTCCGTGCCGGGGGCGGCGGCGGGGGCCGGGCCTGCCGAGATGCCCGGCGTGCTTGCCTCAGGTCAACTCCATGCGTGTGTGACACTCACGTGACGGGAAAGGCGCCTGCGGCGGGTGCGTCCTGGGCAGGACCCGGACAGCGCGCAGGTGCGGGTCGAGAACGCCACGGCGGGAGTCGGGAGCCACGGCGGCGGCGATCAGCACCGCGGCGGCGGGCGTCTGACGACGGCGAGCGTAGAGAAGGCGGCGGGCGGCGTGAAGGTGGCGGGGTGTCATCAGGGTGGCGGGCGCCGGAACGTGTCGGAAGGCGGCGAAAGCCGCGACAGCGGCGAAATCGGCACCTGACGTGGCAGCTCACAACGCTGAGTAGCGTGGAGGTGGTCCGGACGCGGCTGACGGTCGTCGTGCCGTCGACGCCATGATTCCGTACGAGGCCGGGTCCTCGATCCGGGCCACTGCAGTCCGAACCGCTGTATTCGAGCCGGCGCGCACTGGTCACCGCTCGCAGGTGACCTCGAACAGGGGAACGCATGTCATCCGGAAGCACAGCAGAAGGAAGCCCGGTCGGGGCGGGACTCGCCGCCCCGGTGACTGCCTGCAGGTCCTGCGACGGGCCGGCGCCTCGCCTGTTCCTGTCGCTGGGCGCCACTCCCGTCGCCAACCGGCTGGTCAGGGCCGACGCGCTCGGTGCCGCCGACCCGGTCTTTCCCCTCGAGGTCGGCTTCTGCGAGCAGTGCGCGCTCGTCCAGCTCACCCACGCGCTTCCCGCGGACGAGATCTTCGACGCTGACTACCCGTACTTCTCCTCGTTCTCGGACATGCTCGTCCGGCATTCGGAGAAGCACGTCATCGATCTGATCGCCAGCCGTGACCTCGGCCCGGACAGCCTCGTCGTCGAGGTGGCCAGCAACGACGGCTACCTGCTCAAGGCGTTCGTCGAGCGGGGCATCCCGGTGCTGGGTATCGAGCCGACCCCGGGGCCCGCGGCCGCCGCCCGCAAGGCGGGCGTGCCCACCCGGGAGGAGTTCTTCGGGGCCGACCTCGCCCGCACGCTCGTCGCCGAGGGCCTGAAGGCGGACGTCATCATCGCCAACAACGTGATGGCGCACGTCCCCGACCTGAACAGCTTCGTCGAGGGCTTCTCGATCCTGCTCAAGGACGACGGCGTCATCGATGTCGAGAACCCCGATGTCGGGGCGCTGCTGGCGAACAACGAGTTCGACACCGTGTACCACGAGCACTTCTGCTACTTCTCCACCATCGCGGTGGACGCGCTCATGCGCCGGCACGGCCTCGCTCTCGCCGGCGTCGACGAGTTCCCGGAGCTGCACGGGGGCACCCTGCGCTGGCGGATGCAGCACCAGGCCGCCGCCGAGCCCGCCAGCTCCGTCGCGGCCGTCCTCGACGGCGAGCGCGCCGCCGGCCTCGGCACGTTCGACCGGTACGCCAGCTTCGGTGACGGCGTGCGCACCCTGCAGACCGAGCTCGCCGAGCTGCTGCGGTCGCTGCGCGCGGACGGGAAGTCCGTCGCGGCCTACGGCGCCGCCGCGAAGGGCGCCACGCTGCTGAACTCGACCGGCATCGACCACACCCTGGTCGACTTCGTGGTGGACCGCAACGTCCACAAGCAGGGCAAGTACATCCCCGGCGCGCGGATCCCGATCCTGGACCCGGCCGCGCTGCTCGAGCGTCAGCCCGACTACCTGCTGCTGCTCGCCTGGAACGTCAGGAAGGAGATCATCGCCCAGCAGGAGGAGTACGCGGCGCGGGGCGGGCGCTTCATCGTCCCCGTCCCCCGCCCGGTCGTGCTCTAGGGAAAGCGCCCGGCCAGGGAGCGCTCTACAAGGGAAGCGGTACCCACCGAAACAATGACACCAGTGTCGGCAGCCACCCGGTTGCGCCCCGCACCCCGTGGCCCGGACGTTTCGCGCGTCCCGGGTGGATCGGGGTGTCCGGCGTGACCGACCTCGGCATGGAGCCGAGGGCGGCCGGCGGCGAGGACGACGAGCTCCCGCCCGAGACGCCGCCAGGCGATGCCGGCACCACGCAGTACGTCCCGCGTCTCCCGCGGCGCCCCCACCAGCCGGAGCAACCGGACCAGGGAGCGCCCGGGCCGGAAGGCGGGGGCGTTGGCCAGACCGGCGGCAGGCCTGGCCAGGGAGCAGGCAGCTGGCCGGGCCGGGGCGGCCCGCGGCCCGTCTCGGACGTCCACGTCGGCACTCCGGCACCTCGCAACGGCCCGCCCGGGAGCAGTGGGCATCCCGGTGGGGACGTTCCACCGGGTACACCGCCGGACCCGCGCGGGGGTAGTGGCCCGCGGCGGCCGCCGTCCGGGCCGATCCAGGTCGAAGGCCCGTCCGGCCCCGCCCGCCGGGGCCCGGATCACACTCCGCTGCCCGGCCGGACTCCGCTGCCCGGCCGGACTCCGCTGCCCGGCCGGACCCCGTTGCCCGGCGCCGGGCCTGGCGTGGTGCGGACCCCGCCCCCCGGGCGGACCCCGCCGCCAGGCCGTACCCCGCTGCCGGGGCGAACCCCGCCTCCAGGAGCGGAACCGGGATCGCGGCCGGGCGCCTCGCGTGCCCTCACGCCACCGCCGGGCTGGACCGCGATGCCACGGCAGCCCGTCGGCGACACACCGCTGCCCGGACCGCCGGCCCCGGGCGGAGCCCGGCCGGACTCCGCCGGGCGGGGCGAGCCGCCGCGCCGCGGTGACGCCGAACGCACCCCGGCTCCCGGCAGCCGCCCGAACACACCGGCAGGCGGCTGGGTGCCACCCGAAACCACGGTGCGGATGGCAGGCGGGCCGCTGACATCGAGCCCGCCCGAGCCGCCGGCGCACGCCGGCCACCCGGGGGAGGGAGCACGGCAGCCGACGCCGGCTCCCGGTCGGCGCCCGCCCACCGGCCCGGACTCCTCGCCCGGCTTTCGCGTGGATCTGCCCACGCCGCCACCCGGGCGGAGCCAGCCCCCCACGCCCTCGCCCGGCTCGGGCTCTTCGCCAGCCAGCTCCGTGCCAGCCAGCTCTGTTTCAGCGGGCTCCTCGCCATCGGGTGGTTCGCCGGCGGGAGCCGGTCCCGGAGCCCCACCGGCGCAGGCGTCAGCACCCGCGGGTGCGCCGGGCGGTGCGGAGCAGGGCCGCCGGGCGGGGCGTGGCTGGTCGGTGACAGGGCGGCGCGAGCAGCCGCGTTCCGACGCCGGAGCCGCAGGTCGCGGCGCGACCGGTGTGGGTCCCTATGCCGGCTCCGGTCGTGGCCGGGGCCAGTCCGGCGGGAGCGGTCCGTCCGGCGGGAACGGTCCGTCCGGAGCGCGCGGCCAGTCCGGGGGCCGCGGCCGTGGCCGCCGGGGCGACGGGGCGGCCAGGCCGACCGGGGCGTCAGCCTCGGACATCCACTTCATCAACGCGTTCACCGACACCGTCGACCTGTCGGCGCTGCGCCGACGGCTCGAGATGGAGGACGCGGGCAGCACCCCCGAGGCGACGGAGTACATCCCGCGCCTCTACAGCCGGAAACGCCCTGCGGCGGATGCCGCCAGCACCCAGGTCGTGCGGCGGCCCGGTGCCGCCGGAGGTGGCTGGGACACCCGCTCCGGCGACCTGGCCCGGCCCGGCCCGGCTGGCCCCGGCGACCCCGACGCGGGCGCGGGTGCCGCGGGTGCCGAACGGGTTCGTTCGCCGCGCCGGCACCGCGCCGGTGCGGCGGGGGCGGCCCGGGGCGAGGACGGCCCGCCGTCGGCGGCTCTGGCCGAAGGGCCCGGCCCCGGGGGGGAGCCGATCGAGGGGCAGCCGGGCCAGCAGGCCGCGCCCGGCAGCGGATCAACGAAGTCGAAGGCGATCTGGACGCTCGCCGACCAGGGAGTCTCCAGCGCCACCAACGCCGCCGTCTCGTTCCTGATCGCCCGACAGGTGAGCACGTCCGAGTACGGCGCCTTCGCCGTTTCCTACATCATCTTCTCGGTGATCATCGGGCTCTCGCGGGCGGGTTGCTGTCTGCCGCTCGGCATCGCCTACTCGGGCAGATCCGTCAGCGACTTCCGGTACGCCGCCGCCTCGGCGACGGGGACCTGCCTGGCTGCCGGCGCGGTGCTCGGGGTCGTGCTGGCCGGGGCGGGAGCACTCCTCGGCGGCTCGGTCGGCGCCGGCCTGGTCGTGATGGGCTTCGTCCTGCCCGGCCTGCTGGTCCAGGACGCCTGGCGTTACGTGTTCTTCGCCCAGGGCAGACCATTCGGCGCCTTCCTCAACGACATCGCCTGGGCCGCTGTCCAGATGATCGGCGTCACCGTCCTCATCGAGCGCGGTGTGAAGGCGGCCCCGCCGATGCTGCTGGCCTGGGGCGTCTCCGCGCTGATCGCGGCCCTGCTCGGCGTGGCACAGGCAGGGCTGTGGCCGGCGCCCTCCCGGGCACTCACCTGGATCCGGGAGAACCGGGCCAACGCGATGAACCTGTCGGCGGAGTTCGTCACCGTTCAGGGCGCCCTGCAGGCGTCGATTCTGCTGATCGGCGTGCTCGGTTCCAAGGAGATGGTCGGCTCGTTGCAGGGGGTGCGCACCCTGCTCGCCCCGACCACGGTCGTGGGCATGGGAATCGTCAGCTTCGCCGTGCCCGAGCTCTCGCGCCGCAGCGCCATGTCCGCCCGGTCGCGGGAGCAGGCCGCGGTGCTGCTGACGGCGATCGTGGTCGGTCTCGGCGGTTTGTGGAGCCTCATCTTCCTGCTGTTCCCCCGCATCGGAGAGGCGCTTCTCGGGGACACCTGGCCCGGCGTGCACGCAATCCTGCTGCTGTCGGTCCTGCACTACGCGGGGACGGCGGTGCCGACCGGTCCGGCCTGCATCATGTACGCGCTCGGGCACACAAGGACCACATTCCGGATCAACCTGGTCATGGCGCCGATGCTGTTCGCGTTCCCGCTTGTCGGGGTGCTGATCGGCGGGGCGCAGGGCGCGGTCGTCGGATTCAACATCGTGTTCTGGGGCATCGCACCGGTCTGGTGGATCGTGCTGCGCCGCGTCGTCCGCGAGCACGAAGCGAAACGCCTGCAGGCCCTGGCCGCCGCCGACCATGCGGGCACCGCGCGGCGGGGCGGTCGACAGGCGGGACGGCAGCGGGATGACGGCAGGTGGGGCTCGGACGGCACGCGGGATCCGGAGCCCCCCGCGGGCACGGAGGATCTGGTGGGCGCCGGGAGTCCGACGAGCACGGAAGGCCTGCTGGGCACCGACAGCGCGGGCCACGGGGACCTGGCCATGGGTGCCGGGACCTCCGGCCAGCACCGGGCGGGCCGCAACGTCCGGCTGATGCAGGGCCCCGA
Source organism: Parafrankia sp. FMc2 (assembly GCF_041008525.1). NCBI lineage: Bacteria > Bacillati > Actinomycetota > Actinomycetes > Frankiales > Frankiaceae > Parafrankia > Parafrankia sp. FMc2. The sequence continues at coordinate 92,753 of NZ_JBFLUG010000002.1, forward strand.
ACAGGACCGCCCGGATGCCGGCGGCCGGACGTCCGCGATGATGCGCACGCCGCCCCCGGCCGGGGGCGGATCTGCAACATCGACCGGTTCAGGACCACAGAGAAGCACGGACGGCCGAACTGAGAGCGGAAATTTACCCGAACGGTAGCTTGCATCCGTGCTATAGGTCGCTCACTTTGAGCTATCGGCTATGCTCACAAATCGGTTCCGTCAGATCTTGGCCGTGGTCCAATGACCGGGCTTACGCTCCAGTGGGGGGCCCAATTGACTCCGCTTCACACGCCACCGGCAGGGCCCGCGTCGACGTTGGTCCGCGCGCGGCTGGCCGGCTCCTCGACGCCGGTCAGAGGTACTGAGGCGGGTGTCAGATGAGCCGCTCCGCACAGTCACCAGCTGAGGGTGGCCGCGCTCCGTCCGCTCCGTCGCTGGTCCGCATTGTCAAGCCGCGGTGGATGGTCATCGTCATCGCCACGGTCATCCTGGCTGCACTCGCGATGATCGTGTCAAAGCAGCAGGCTGCCACCTTCGAGGCCAGCTCCCGGATCTTCCTGAACACCAGCGGAGCCACCCTCGGCGGGAACTCGGTCGACGCGGGTCGCTTCACCCAGACCCAGGCCCAGGTCGCCACCTCGACGGCCACGATGGACCGGATCTCCGAGGATCGGAAGATCTCGCGTGCGGACGTGGCGGACCGTCTGGAGACGACCCCGTCGGACGAGGGCTACTTCTTCGTCATCACCGGCACCGGCCCGAGCCAGCAGGCCGCGATCGACTTCGTGAACTCCGCGATCGTCGCCTACACCACCCAGCTCGGCACGTCCGGCTCCGGCGAGACGACCACGGTCGATGCGCTGACCACGATCCGGAACCAGAAGCTCGAGGAGCACACGCAGGCGCTGGCGCAGCAGCAGGCCCTGCCGGCCGGGCAGCAGAATCCGGTGCTGGACGCCCAGATCAACGTGCTCGGTGAAGAGGTCAGCCGCCTCAACGCCCAGATCGTCGACGCGGGCCTGAACACCCTCACGGCGAACACGACGATCCGGCTCGCGGAGTCGCCGCGGTCGGACGGGCAGGTCGCACCGAACACCTTCCGCAACGTTCTGGTGGCTGCGCTGCTCGGCCTGTTCGGGTCCGTGGCCGGGCTGTGGATCATGTACCAGCGGCGCCCGACGATCCTCGACCCGCACAACTCGGCCGACCTGCTGGGCGTGCCGCTGATCGCGGACCTCCCGCCGAGCCGGACGAGCGCCAACGCCGCGGAGACCCTGGTCTCGGCGATGTCGGCGGTGATGTCGCCGACCAGCAAGGTGGTGGCCTTCACCCCGGCCTCCCGCACGGACCTCAGCTCCGAGCTGGTGGCCGCGGTCGCCGCCGCCTGGTCCGACGACCAGGGCGTCGTCCTGATCCTCGACACCTCGGCGCAGTCCGAGGTGCGGGCGTCCCTCGAGGGGCTGCCGCGGGCCACCTCGGCCGAGCTGCCCCGCTGGGCGCACGAGCCGACCTGCCTGGCCCGCTCCTCGGGCACCGGGCGCGGCCACATCCTCTACAACCGGGTGTCGCCGGCCCGGGCGGCCCGTCCCGGCGGCCTCGCGCCGATCCTGGCCGACCGCGCACCCGTCGTCGATCTGGTCATCCTCGTCACGGCCGCGCTCGCGGACCTGCCGATGACGGCCGCCTCGGCGATCCAGGCGGACGCGGTCGTCGTCATCACCTCGCCCGACACCAACCTCAAGGAACTCGAGCAGGTGCCGCGCGACTGGCCGGCCCTGGCCGAGCGGGTCGTCGGCGTCGTGCACGACGGGCGCACCGCCGTGCGGCGCAACGCCGGCGCGGGCGGTCGTGGTGCGGCCTCGGCTTCGGTGGAGTCGATCACGTCGGCGTCCCCGCTGGGCGCCGAGCCGGCCGGTCGCGGAGTGCGCGACACCGAGACCACCGACCGGTACGCACGGCCCGCGAACCGCTGAGCACCTCGGCCGCCGGTTTGCCGGCGGCCGTCACCAGCACGTAAGGCAAGGCAGGGGGCCCCCGCCCGCGACGAGCGGGTGGGGGATGCGGAGACCGCACCGAATGAGGGGCGGGTTGGCCTGGATCTGGCAGAGTCCGGGCTGACCCGCCCCTCGCTGTCTGCCCGGAGCGCCTACCTACCGGTCCGCTGAACGCGGCCCGTGGCATCGAGCAGGATTCGCCTGGGGTGCCTGGCCCCGGTTGCGGGTCGCGTCCACGGCGCCGCTGGCTACCTCGGCGCCGCTGCTGCCTCGCGGTGCGGCTCGCTGCGCTGCCAGGCGTTGCGGCTGAGCCGCTGCGTTTCTCCGCCGAGCCGTTGCGGCGCCCGCCTCGCGCCAGCCGTATGCGAAAGGACCACCCGGCTCCACGAAGACGGCTGCTGATCGTGCACGTCCCGCGAGATCCCGCGAGGCCCGCTCCGAACGTGCGGTCTCCACAGAGGTCTGCGGAGCGCAGGGGTCGGCTTGTGCTGGAGACGGGTCTGTGTTGGACCGGGCCGGGACGCTGACAGGCCGCTGAGGCCCGCTCAGACCTCGCGCTGCGCCGGGGCCAGCAGAGCAGCGGAGGGCTGCGCCGCGCGGGGGCTGGGGCGGCCGCGGTTCCAGCGCTCGTCCTCGGGCGTGACGGTGTACCAGGAGACGAGAAGCATGCCCAGCGTCGTCACCACGGGACTGAGCAGACCACCCGACAGCACGCTGTAGAAGACAACGACCGACCCCGACAGGACGAACGACGGCGAGCCGCGCACGAACATGCTCAGCACGAACGCCAGGAACGCGACCGTTCCGAGGATGCCGTACTCCAGCACGAGCTTCGGCAGGAGCGCGTAGTTCAGCGGCAGGCTCGTCCGCAGGAAGAACGCGGTCGCGTCGCGGTCAGCGAAGCCGGGGCCCTGGCCGAAGACGACGGTCGCCGGGTCCTTGTCGAGCGCGTCCCAGGTCCTTGTGTAGGGCTGGACGAACCGGAGGCTGCCGCTGGAGTTGTTCGAGGACGTCTCGGTGGCGCGTTCGGCGAAGATGCTGGCAGCCGGGGTGAAGCTGAGGATCAGCACGACGATGCTGACCCCGATCAGGGCCGTGGTCGCGAACCGGGCGCCCTTGTGGACGGACAGCAGCACCAGGGCGATGGCGAGCAGAACCACGCCGGTGCCGGAGACCGTCGAGAGCAGCGCCATCACGTAGAGGAGGTAGCGCCACCAGGTGCCGTTGCGCAGGATGCAGACGACGACGCCGAAGGCCAGGAACTGCGAGCAGAACGACGGTTCGAGGCAGATGAACGCGTTCGACTTGTAGAGGTCGGATCCGTACTGCACCGGGTAGCTGGTGTTGAACCCGTGCATGCGGAAGTCGGAGGGAATCACGGTCAGCACGTCGGTGTACTTCCACCCGACCAGCTGGATCGCGAACTGGAAGAGGGCGATCCCGGCGAGGATCGTGGTGAGGGTGACGAACCGGTCGAGCACGCGGGGGAAGATCGCCTTCGCGTCGGCCGGGGCGAGCCCGAAGCACAGCGGGATGTAGGTCGCGAACAGCAGTACCAGCGAGGTGATGGCGCTGTCGTCCAGCTCGCGCAGGAAGGCCACCAGTGCGGCTGCGCAGCAGGCGGTCATCGCGAGCAGGTAGGCGCGCAGCCGGCCGATGTTCAGCTGGATGTCGCCGTGACTCAGCATCACCGCGACGCCGACAATGGTGATCGGCAGGATGAGCTGCAGCTGGGCGCCCGCCACCGGGATGGCGAGCCGCTGCAGGAAGATGTTGGCGCACAGCAACACCGTCAGTGTCTTCAGGATGCGCGCGTTGCCCGGTCGCCTTTCGGCGGCCTCGGCGGTGGGGATCACCCACGAGCGTGGAATCCTCGTGGTGAGGGTGGTGGTGACCACCTGCTCCCGCCCCCCGTTCCTGCCGCAGTCGATATGCCCGGCCCGCGCCCGCCCTGCCCGCGGCGCTGGCCACAGACGCCATGCGTCGGCTCGGGGCGCCAGTCTAACTGCGGGTGGAATACGGCCCCGTGGCGGCTGCTCCGGACCCCTCGCGACCAGGTATGGTTAGCAAACCTCACGTCACGTCATTGTTGCGATAGGCGATCTTGGTTATGCCTGTCACATTGATCGTGAGGAGCTGAAACCAGTGGGCACGTCCACATGCTTGTAAAGATCTGACCATCTCCGTGGCGGGGGGAACGGTCCGTCCCCGGTGCTCCGTTGGGCGGATCGGAAGCGCCCGGCCACGAGCAGGCACCGCTGGCACCCCGGTCCGGCGCCAGGTCCGGCGTGCGCTGCCGCATGTCATCAAATGATCATCAAGGTGCGGAGGTGTGTCAGCGATGGAGGTGGGGGGCGTGGAACATCGCCGAGGGGAAGGCCCCGACGCTGGACCAGCGTCCGGCGGTGAGCCGCCGACCGGCGAGGCAGCCCCGCCGCCGCGGGCGGGTTCCCGATCCCGAGCTCGGTCGCCGTGGGCGGCCGGGAGCGACGACGCGACCGGTCAGAGCCGGCGGCGGCAGCGCCGGGTGCTGGTGCTCGGTGCCGTCGGCGCGGCGCTCGCCGTGGTGCTGCTTGCCGTCAGCGTGATCGTCTTCACCGGCGGGGAGGACGGGCCACCCACGACCCATCCGACCACGACCGGTGTGAGCTGGGCCTCCGGTGCGAACGCCAACCCACCGAACGACCTCGGCGCCTGGGAGCAGTGGGTCGGGCGCCCCACCGACATCGCGATCCTGTTCACCGCCCGGACGAACTGGGAGACGGTGACCCAGGCCGACTGGCCGATGTCGGACTTCCGTGACTACCCGGGGGCGCTCTCCATCGCCCAGCCGCTGTTCCCCAGGGGCAGCAACGAGGCGGCCTGCGCGCGCGGTGAGTACGACGGTCACTGGCGCGACTTCGGGAACACCCTCGTCCGCAACGGCCGCCCGGACGCGATCGTCCGGCTCGGCTGGGAGTTCAACGGCGACTGGTTCCGGGACTGGCTTCCGCGCGACAGCGGGACGTGGAAGGTCTGCTTCACCCGCGCGGCGGCGGCGCTGCGGTCGACCGCACCCCAGGTGCAGATCGAATGGAACATGACCGCGCACCGGGACACCATGGTCAACGGTGACGGTGTGTGGGAGGCGTACCCCGGCGACGACGTCGTCGACATCATCGGGATCGACGCCTACGACAGCTCCCCGGCGTCGATGACCCAGAAGATCTTCAACGAGCAGTGCAACCGGCCGTCGGGTGTCTGCACGGTGGCGCGTTTCGCCCGCGAGCACGGCAAGCAGTTCGCGGTGGCGGAGTGGGGGCTGGACCGGCGCGCCTCCGCCGGAGGCGGCGGCGACAACCCGTTCTACATCGAGAAGATGTACGAGTTCTTCCTCGCGAACCGGGACATCCTCGCCTACGAGGCGTACTACAGCGCCTCGCCGGACGAGAACGACAACGTCGCGTCGTCCCTGCACAACCCGGTGACGAACCCGGACAGCGCCCGGCGCTACCTGGAGCTGTTCGGCGGGCCCCGCCGGCCGGCGACCGGCACCTCCGGAGCCGCCCGGTGACCGGTGGTCCCCCGGCCGTCCGGCCCGGGGGCCGCCGGCGCCGGGGTCAGTAGGACTTCTGCGCCGGGCGCAGGTGCAGTTCGGTCACCTCGGCGGTGCGGGGGAGCAGCGCCAGGTAGGCGACCAGGTCGGCGACGTCCTCGGCCTGGATCAGTAGTTCGGGCCGGTACGGGCGCCCCTCCCGCTCGAAGATCGCCTCCTGGCGGGGGGTCGCGGTCCGGCCGAGGTGGATGGTCACGACGCGGATGCCGTCGGCGTTGACCTCCTGGCGGAGGCTGTCCGCGACAGCGCGCATGGCGTGCTGGGTGGCGGCGAACTGGCTGGTGCCGGCACCCGCGCGGACGCCCTGCGAGGAGTTCATGATCAGAATGTCGGCACCGTGGGGAGCCCCGGCTCCGCCGGGCCCGGAGCCTGCGGAGTCCCCAGAGTCCCCGGAACCGGCGGCGGCCCGCAGGGCGGGCAGCAGCGACCGGGTCAACGCGAAGGGGCCGCGGACGTTCGCGGCGTACTGCGCGTCGAAGTCGTCGACGGAGGCGTCCTCGACCCGTGAGCTGAGGTAGCCGCCGGCGCTGTGGACGAGCAGGTGCACGCGCCCGTACCGGTCGACGGTGTCGGCGGCGAACCGCTCGACGGCCCCGCTGTCGGTCAGGTCGAGCTGGACCGGCACGAGTGAACCGCCGACCATGCCCACCGGGCCGGCCGTGACGGTCTCCTTCGCGAGGGAGTCGAGGCGGGCCTGGTCCCGCCCCAGCGCCAGCACGGTCGCGCCGGCGGCGGCGAGCCGCCCGGCCACGGCCCGCCCGATGCCGCTCGACGCTCCGGTGACCACCGCGACCCGGCCGGTGAACCTCCCCGGCGTGGCACCGAGAGAGGCATCGGTGTCGGTGTCGGTGTCGGCAGTCTGGGTGGTGTCGGCGGTGCCGGTGGTGCCGGTCACGAGGCGGTCCCGTGCTCGTAGACGAGCATGGCGTCCGGCAGCGGGGGAGCCTCGTCGTAGGTCAGGCAGATGTCCTCGGCGATCTTACTCAGGTCGGTGCCGCGCAGGTAGTCGCGCATGGTGGTTCCGGTGCACTCCGAGTCGACGTTCACGGCGCCCACGTGGTTGATCACGTCGTCGACGTGGACGGTGCGGAAGTCGATGCTGAACCGGGTGCGGCCGGAGGTGTTCGGCACCGAGGAGTGCAGCTGGTTGCCCGAGAAGATCAACATGCCGCCGGGAGGCGTGACGACCCGCGTCTGCGGGAAGATCTCGACCTCCTCCTCGGGCTTCGGCTGCACCCGGGTGTCCGACCTGATGTGCTTGGCGGCGGACGCGCGGTTCGTCTTGTTCCACTCGTAGTAGTTGTACGTGCGCGAGCCGTTCTTTACCGCCTGGGTGAAGTAGCGGGGGTGGAAGGCCAGGCCGTTCTCCGGGACGACGTCGAAGATCGGCATCCACCAGTTGAGCTGGCAGAACGGCGCGGAGTACCAGGTGTCGCGGTGCGGGTGGAAGGCGTAGGCGATACCCGAGGTGAGGTAGTCGTCGCTGGTGGATGTCCGCAGCCGCGGCACGTCGAAATAGGTCCTGCTGATGTCGCAGCCCAGCTCGGCGAGCATCGCCGGGATGAGCTCCTTGCAGGTCGGGTGGTGGATGAACCGCGGCTTCAGCTCGGCGAGCAGAGCCGCGTACTCCTCGACGGGCATGTGGTGCTGGGCGGTCTCGGGGTCGAGGTCGCCGAAGGCCTCCCGGACGAGCCCGCGGGTGAACTCGACGAACGCCGTGGTGCTGGGCCGCGGCGAGTAGACGAAGAGCTCGCCCTGGTAGAGCTTGGCGCGCCGCTCGTCATCGGACAGTGCTGAGTCGAGCAGCACGGTGCTCATCGGGTTCCCCCTCGTCCTGGACGTGAATGAGTAGCAGCCGGGCGAGGTCGAGCTCCTCCGGCGTGGTGACGTGGATGTTGGCCGGTTCTCCCGCCACGACGACGACCCGTCCACCGGCGTCGGCGACCATGGCGGAGTCCTCGACCGCCTCGACGGCGCCGGCATGCGCCGCACGCAGGGCCGTGGCCCGGAACGCGTGCGGTGTCTGCACCAGGCGGTGGGTCTCCCGGGGCAGGGAGGCACCCGTCACGAGGTCGGTGCCGGCACCCGGGCTGTCATCCCGGGGGATCTCCCGGACCTCCTTGACCACCTCGGTCAGCGGGAGCCCGGGCACGGCGCCGTCCGCCCCGGCGCGGACCGCCGCGACCACCGCGCGGTAGAGCGCCGGGGAGGCCAGCGGGTGCGCGGCGTCCGTCACCACGATCACGTCGGCGTCGGCCGGGACGGCGGCGAGGCCCGCCCGCACCGACTCGGCCCGGGTGGCGCCACCGGGCACCGCCCGGACGCCGGTCGGCGGCACCCACCCGTCGAGCAGCGATGCGGGGAGCACGACGACGACCCCGTCGCAGGCGGCGGAGGCGGACCGCACCGGGTGCGCCACCAGCGGATCGCCGCCGAGATCCGCGAACTGCTTGGGTCCGCCGAACCGGGTCCCGCCGCCCGCGGCCAGCACGATCGCCCAGGCCGCCCCGCCGCCCGCCGGCACACCGGCCGGACACCCGCCGCCGGTCATCGGATGACGACCTCCGCCGTCGGCGAGAGCGGCACGGAGGGCGCCGGCACCGAGGGTGCGGAGGGGGCGGAGGGTGTGGACATGACGGGAGCGCCCGGTCCCGCGGGGGGTACGGGCAGGGCTGCCGTGACCGGCATCTCCGGGACCCCCGACGGCGGGACGTGCGTGATGGGCAGGGTGTCGCGGGCACCCGGGCCGCCGGCGGCAGCGGCCGGCTCCGCGACCAGCAGACCGACGCCGGCCAGCGCGTCCGCCGCGTTGGCGACGGCGTCGAAGGGCAGGTCGGCCCGCTCGGCGATGTCCAGCAGGCTGTTCGTCCCGTCGGCGAGGTTGAGCACCCACAGCAGGCCCATCTCGATCGACGCACGGTTCATGGTCGCGCCGATCGACCGGTACAGCCCGCGTCGGCCGAGCTGCGGCTCGCCGTAGGGGGAGGTGCTGCGCCAGACCCGGTCGGCCTCGCAGATCTCGATCGTCCGGCGCAGGATGGCGAACGAGTCCGCCAGCGCCTCCGGGGTCACGAAGTCCAGGTTGTCGGCCGAGGTGTGGTACTCCGGGTACTCGCCGTGCTGGCTGCGGCCGAACCGGCCGAACGGCAGGTTGAAGCCGGGCGAGCAGAACTGGCGCTCGTCGTAGCCGTAGGGGGAGAAGTCGACGATCCGGTGCGGGCGGCCGGTCTCGGCGAGCGCGCGGGCGCTCGCGCGGTCGATCGTCGCGTCGCCGCGCCGGCTGCGCTTGTAGGTCGGTGCTCCCCTGTCCCCCAGCCCGGTGAGAACCAGGCCGTGCCGGATGCGCCCGGTCACGGCCGGGTTCAGGGCCAGCCAGGCGATCGAGCCGATGGTGCCGGGGATGAACAGCAGCCGGTAGGTGAAGCGGCGCGGCTCGCTCGCCAGCGTCGCCGCCAGCTCGGTCGCCACCGCGATGCCGGACGAGTTGTCGTTCGCCATCGCCGGATGACACAGGTGCGTGGTGACGAGGAACTCCTCGTCGGTCGCCCCGGGCAGGACGATCTCGCCGTAGGTCAGCGAGCCGTCGGTGAGCGACGTGTCGATCTGCACCTCGTACTCGCCGTCGGGCAGGGCGGCGAGCTGCCGGTCGGTCAGGCAGAAGCCCCAGGCGTCGTTGTAGTAGGACGTCCGGTAGGGCACCCAGTCCGGCCGGTCCGGCATCGAGTACAGGTGCCGGCGCAGGTCCTCCAGCGGCATCCGGGCGTGCGTCGGAACGCTGTAGCCGAGCAGGTGCAGCGGGTTGTCGGCGACGTCGAGGACGATCCGCCCGTCCGGCCCGATGAGCCGGGCGCCGTTGACGTTCCACTCCCGCGGCACGGTCCAGTCGAGGACAGGCGTGCCGCTCGGCACCTCGTGCACGGTGAGTGGCACCTGTGCGGGCAGCGCCGCCCGCACCAGGTCGAGCGTGGCCCGGACGCCGTGGCCGGTGATCGAGCGCATCGGCGGCATCAGCGTGGCGACGAGGCTGTGGAGGCGGCGCCCCGTCGCCTCGTTGTCGGCGGTGCTCATGGGTTCGGCGTCCGCTCGCTCAGTCGGCCCAGACGCGCCACGGCGCGGCGCCCGCGTCCCACAGCTGGTTGAGCTCGGTCCAGTCGCGGAAGGTGTCCATGCCCATCCAGAAGCCCTCATGGGTGTGCAGGGTGAGCTGGCTGTCCCGGGCGAGCTGCTGGAGCGGGTGACGCTCGAGCATGGTGGACGGGTCGTCGTCGAGGTACTTGTCGACGAACTCGCGCTCGAAGACGAAGTAACCGCCGCTCACCCAGCCGGTCGCCGGGGGCTTCTCGGCGAACTGGGTGACCGCGTTGCCCTCCGTGACCAGCTCGCCGTAGCGGCTGGACGGGCGGACGCCGGTGACCGTTCCGATCCGGCCGGACCGGACGTGGTCGGCGAGGACGTCCGCCACGTTGATGGCGCCGACGCCGTCACCATAGGTGATCATGAAGCGCGGGCCGGTGAGGTACTGCGCGACCCGGCGCAGGCGGGCGCCGGTGCCGGTCAGCAGCCCGGTCTCGGCGAACGTGACCTCCCAGTCCTCGTCGCCCGCGGTGTTGTGGAACTGCGGGGTGTGGTCGTCCGCCAGCCGAAGCGTGAAGTCGGCCACCTGCTCGCGGTAGGCCAGGAAGTAGTTCTTGATCAGGTCGCTCTTGTAGCCGAGGCACAGGACGAACTTGCGGAAGCCGTAGTGCTCGTACGTCTTCATGATGTGCCACAGGACGGGCTTGCCGCCGATGTCGACGAGCGGCTTGGGGAGCTTCTCACTGGCCTCGCGCAGCCGGGTTCCCATGCCGCCACAGAGGATGACCACAGGAATGTCACGCGGGTCGACAGCTGTGGTATCAGTCGTAGAAGATCGGGTTGTCTCGGTCGTCAAGGCGGTCGCGTCTCCCGTGTCGGTGCCCCGGCGGACCCGGGGGCGGTTGGCTCTCCAGCCCGCGGCCGGTCCGGTGACGTCAGATATGCCTATGTCAGCTGTGGCTCGCCTGCCGCGGGCCTGTCGGCCCTGCCCGCGGGCCTTTCGGCTCCGCGGGCCCTGTCTGCCGGCCCGGCCCTGTCTGCCGGCGGGGCCGGCAGCGGGCGGAACTGCTTCCCGCCGTGGCGGCCGGTGCGGCCGTCCTGCTCGCCGGCGTCACGGGCGGAGCGGGCCGCGAGGCCGTTGCCCGGCGAGGCGGATGTGCAGTGTCCTCCCTTGGTCCGGGCGCGACGCGGCAACGGTACCGTACCGCCCTTTCCGTGCTGGTCCACGACCCCGCGACCCGGTTGTGGGCCGCTGAGGGCCGCCGGCCCGGGCCCGGAGCGGCGACCGCGCCGCGTCGGGCGGGATTCGCCTGGTCGCGTGGCGCGGCCGGCCGGGGGCCCGCGACGGCGACTCCTCTACCGGTCATCGACGTTGACGTGAGTGTCTGAGTAGTGGTCTGCCCGGTCCCTTTGTAGCTGGCGTCGGAGGGCCTTGTTACGGTTTGTCGGATGCCCCGGGATGAACGCCGCGTCACGACCTCTCCCGGCCCCTCCGGGTCCCTGCGGTGCGGAGATCCAGTACGTCAATAGCGTCGTCTTCTTCTACGTCGGCCGGGAGGTAAGGTCCATGCTTTCGGTCGAACTTTTTACGTTTAGTAAACGACCTGGTCGGTTCCGCGAACCGGCCCGGAGTGGCACCGCGCCCGGGGGTGGATCCCATGCCGTCTGATGAGCGGTACGGCCACGGGGCGCGTCCGCTCTCGCGGCCGCGTCGCGGTGGTGAGGCCGAGACAGGTGGGCCGGACGCACCCGGCGCTGCCTTCGACCCCGAGATGCTGTCGGCGCGTGGGCGTCCGACGCGCCGCCGCGGGCGCACAGCACCACTCGCGCCGTACCCGGACCGACCGGAGAACTTCGACGACGCCGACCGCGGCGACGCCGGCGGCCGGGGCGAGCCCGGCCGCCGTGATGACGCCGGCCGGCGCCCGGGCGCCGATCGTCATCCCGCCGATCGCCGACCAGGTGAGGACCGGCGCTTCGGTGACGGCGGGCATCGCGTGGCCGACCCGCTCGGCGAGGCGGGCGAGCCCGACGCCGCCGACCGGCGCGCGGCGCGCGGCCGGCCCGACGGGCGGGGTCGCGATCGTGACCGCGGGTCTGCGGCGGACCGGTCCCAGCCGAGCGGTCGGGCCCGGGAGCGGGGCCGCGGCACCAGCCGGGACGCCGGCCGGCCGGCCGCCGGTGACCTGGCCACCCAGCACTTCCGCCGCAGCGACTGGGACGGGGCGCCCCGAGACGGGCGCGGCGGGGCCAGGCCTCGGGAGAACGCCGACGCCCACAGCGACGGCCGGGTGGGTGCCGACCAGACGATGGTGATGCCGCCGGTCCGGCCGAAGCCGCCCGAGGCAGGGCCTGGGCCTGCGCTCCGCGACAACCCCGGCCGCCGCGATGACGGGTCCCGTGCCGCGGCGACCGGGCGCTCCAGTCGGGATCGCGGCGCGGTGACGGACCGCCCCGGTCGGGATCGCGACCGCGCCGACCGGGACCGCGCCGACCGGGACCGCGCCGACCGCGACCGCGCCGACCGCGACCGCGCCGGCCGGGACCGCACGGGCGAGGCAGGCGGCGCCGGCCGAGGGGCGCGAGGCCACGCTGCCGTGGCTTCCAGCGGTTCGGTCACCGGGATCCTGCCCATGGCGGGCGACGAGCGTGATCATGGGGGGCGTGGCCGGGTCGCCGGCGCTGCCGGTGGCGGGAACCGCCCCGGTGACGACAGGTCGGTGACGCACCGGGCCACCGACTGGATCATCGAGCACTGGGGGGCGAAGCCCGGGCGGCACCCGTATCTGCCGGTGGCCCTGGTGGTCTTCGCCGTGCTCCTCGCGCTGGTCGCCTGGATGTTAGGGCCCGCCCAGCACGAGGACGCCGACCTCGCCGCCAACTCCGCTCCGGTGCAGGCGCCGATACCGAGCCCGGCCGTGGCGTCGCAGGTACCGGTCACGGCCCCGGCGCCGGGGCCGCAGAACCAGCAGCCGATGGCGGCGCCGCCATCGGCCAGGGTCGAGCGGGCGGCGACGAGCGGTCTCTTCCCGAGCGGGGTCGCCGCGCACACGATGGCCGAGGCGAACGCCTGGGCGGAGTTCCGCGGCACCCCGGTGGACGTCGTGGTGACGTACACCGACCGGGACAGCTGGGACGCGATCGTCAACCCGTGGATGGGCCGGGTCTTCTCCTCCTTCCCCGGTGATCTGGTTATCAGCGTTCCGATGTTTCCCGACGAGGGGCCGCAGAAGGGAAACCTGGTCTCCTGCGCCGAGGGTGACTACAACGCCCGGTGGCGCCAGTTCGGCCGGTGGCTGGTGAGCCAGGGGCGGGGTGACTCGTTCGTCCGGCTGGGGTGGGAGTTCAACGGGGGGTGGTTCGCCTGGAAGGCCTCGGCGAACCCGACGGCCTACAAACAGTGCTTCCAGAACGCCTCGTCGTCGATCAAGGAGACGAGCCCCGAGGTGCGCATCGACTGGACCATCAACGCCCACGGCCCGGACTACGACGCCTTCAGCGTCTACCCGGGCAACCAGTACGTCGACGTGATCGGCATCGACAGCTACGACCAGTACCCACCGAGCCCCACGTCCAGAGAGTTCGGCGAGCAGTGCAACGCTGACCAGGGCCTGTGCCAGGTGATCAACTTCGCCCGCCAGAACGGCAAGCTGTTCTCGGTGCCCGAGTGGAGTGTGGTGAGCCAGCAGAACACCCAGGCGGGAATGCGCGGCGCCGCCGGCGGAGACAACCCGGTCTACATCCAGGAGATGTACAACGTCTTCCGGCGCAACGCCAACATCCTGGCGTACGAGGCGTACTTCAACGACGACATCGTGGGCAACGTCCGCTCGACCCTGGTGAACCCGAACCGGCACCCGGCCTCGTCCGCCCTCTACCAGCGTCTCTGGTAGCCCCACCCCACTCCCGGCCCAGGGCCCCGCGCCTCCGCCGGAGGTGCGGGGGACCGTTCGCCGGCCGTCCTGAGGTTCCTGGTCAGGACGTCCCGGAGCGTTCGGCGTCGTCGTGCAGGCCCCCGACGAACGCCTCCGCCACCTGCACCTGCTCGCGCAGCGCGGTCAGCTTCTCCTCCGCCAGCGTCACCCAGGTCGCGAGCCGGGCCTGCAGCTCCGCTCGCCTCGCGGCGGGCAGCTCCGGCTCCTGGAGCTCGTCGCGCAGCATCAGCAGCGAACGCATCTCGTCCAGAGTGAAGCCGAGCGGCTTCATCTTCTTGATCAGGAAGAGGCGGTCGACGGCGTCGTCGTCGTAGAGGCGGAAGCCACCGACCGTCCGGCCCACGGGCATGAGGAGGCCGGCCTCCTCGTAGTACCGCACCGTGCGCAGTGACAGCCCGACTCGCTCGGCGACATCCCCGATCTGGTGGACGTCGCGGCGTCGCGTGGTGGACAAGTCGACCCTTACGTCAGTATCTGTCGCCGGCGGCAAACCGGGCGTCAGCCGACTGTACGTCGATCCGCCACGCGGCGCCCGCATCTTGGCGCAGTGCCCTGCCGTACGCTGGGTGCGACGACCTCGCCGCGGGTATGTGTCGAGGGCCGGGTACGTGGGTCGGGGGCACGAGGCTGGCCTGAGTCCGGCTGGCGCGAGTCCGTCTGTGGGGGTCGGGCCCGTCTGCCGTCACGGCGGTCTCCGGCTGTGTCCCCCCAGGCAATATCGCCCGCGGCGGGACTGTTGCACCGGTGGACGGCCGCCGGGCGGTGCCGCCCTCCGGCTTTCCCGGTTCTCCGGCTTCCTCCGGTTCCCCGGTCGGTCGGAGCCACATCGGAGCCGCACCTGATTCGCTGGCACTGGAGAGGCACGGGACGGATCACATGACCCTCGCGCCGCTGCTCGACGCGCTCACAGCCCGCCCTGGTGGCGACCCGGCGCTGATCCGCGCCCTGTCCTCGCTGGACGAGCCTGTCCTGGATCTGGCCGGCCCCGCCGGGCTGCGGCCGTTCGCCGCCGCGGCGCTGGCCGGTCCGGGCCGCACCACGCTGGTTGTCACCGCCACCGGCCGGGAGGCCGACGACCTGGCCGACGCGCTGGGGAGCCTGCTCGGCCCGGAGCGGGTCGCCGTCTACCCGAGCTGGGAGACGCTGCCGCACGAGCGGCTCTCCCCGCGCGCCGACACGGTGGGCCGCCGGCTGGCCGTCCTGCGTCGCCTCGCCCATCCGGATGCGCGAGGTGGCGCCGGCCCGCTCGCGGTCGTCGTCGCCCCGGTCCGCTCGGTGCTGCAGCCGCAGGTCGCCGGCCTGGGTGATCTGGCCCCGGTCACCCTGGTCAAGGGGGACAACGCCGACCTGGAGGAGGTCACCGCCCGGCTCGTCGGGATCGCCTACCACCGGGTCGACCTGGTGGAGCGCCGTGGCGAGATGGCGGTGCGCGGCGGCATCCTGGACGTCTTCCCGCCCACCGAGGAACACCCGCTGCGGATCGAGTTCTTCGGCGACGAGGTGGACGACATCCGGCACTTCTCCGTCGCCGACCAGCGGGCCCTGCCCGCGGCCGACGGCGCCGGGCCGCCGGCCCTGTTCGCCCCGCCGTGCCGTGAGCTGCTGCTCACCGAGGACGTCCGGGCCCGGGCAGCCGCGCTGGCGAAGGAACACCCGCAGCTCGTCGACATGCTGGACAAGATCGCTCAGGGCATCCCGGTCGAGGGGATGGAGGCGCTCTCGCCCGTCCTCGTCGACGAGATGACCCTCCTGCTGGACGAGTTCCCGCCCGCCTCGCGTGTCCTCGTCTGTGATCCCGAGCGGGTGCGCACCCGGGCGGCGGAGCTGGTGCGGACCAGCAAGGAGTTCCTCGAGGCCTCGTGGAGCGTGGCGGCGCTCGGCGGCGGCACGCCGATCGACCTGGGCGCGGCCACCTACCGCTCGGTCGCCGAGGCCCGGGAGCGCGCCGCCCAGCTGGGGATCCCCTGGTGGTCGGTCAGCCCGTTCGCCGCCGACCCCGCCGCCGGTGAGCCCGACGAGCTGCTCGGCGACGACACGGTCGTGGCGAGCCTGCGCCCCGCTCCCGCCTACCACGGCGACACCGCGCGGGCCACCGCGGACATCAAGGGCTGGCTT
Source organism: Parafrankia sp. FMc2 (assembly GCF_041008525.1). NCBI lineage: Bacteria > Bacillati > Actinomycetota > Actinomycetes > Frankiales > Frankiaceae > Parafrankia > Parafrankia sp. FMc2. The sequence continues at coordinate 108,457 of NZ_JBFLUG010000002.1, forward strand.
GCCGACTCCTGGCGGGTGCTGCTCGTCACCGAGGGGCACGGGCCGGCCGAGCGGCTCGTCGAGATCCTGCGGGAGGCCGACCTCGGTGCCCGGCTCGCCGCCGACGCCGAACTCGTCCCGGGCGTGGCCATCGTCACGCAGGCCCAGCTCGGCCAGGGCTTCCTCAGCCCGACCCTGCGCCTGGCGGTGCTCACCGAGACCGACCTGGCCGGCGCCCGCGGTGTCACCACCCGGGACATGCGGCGGATGCCGAGCCGCCGGCGCAAGGGCATCGACCCGCTCGCCCTCGCCGCCGGTGACCTGGTCGTACACGACGCCCACGGAGTCGGCCGCTACGTCGAGATGGTGACCCGCACGGTCGCCGGGGCCAAGCGCGAGTACCTGCTGCTGGAGTACGCCCGCGGCGACCGGCTGTACGTGCCCACCGACCAGCTCGAGCAGATCACCCGCTATGTCGGCGGCGAGGGCCCGAGCCTGGACCGGATCGGCGGCGCCGACTGGGCCAAGCGCAAGACCCGTGCCCGCAAGGCGGTCAAGGAGATCGCCGGCGAGCTGATCCGGCTGTACAGCGCGCGGATGGCGGCGCCCGGCCACGCCTTCGGCCCCGACACGCCCTGGCAGCGCGAGCTGGAGGACGCCTTCCCCTTCCGGGAGACCCCCGACCAGCTCTCCGCGATCGACGAGGTCAAGGCCGACATGGAGAAGCCGGTCCCGATGGACCGGGTGATCTGCGGCGACGTCGGGTACGGCAAGACCGAGATCGCGGTCCGGGCGGCGTTCAAGGCGGTGGCGGACGGCCGGCAGGTCGCCGTGCTCGTCCCGACCACACTGCTCGTCCAGCAGCACTACCAGACCTTCGCCGAGCGGTACGCGCCGTTCCCCGTCACGGTGAAGGCGATGAGCCGCTTCAACTCGCCCTCCGAGCAGCGGGCGGTGCTCGAGGGGCTCACGAACGGCACGGTGGACGTCGTGATCGGCACCCACCGGCTGCTCTCCGGCGAGGCGAAGTTCTCCGACCTCGGCCTGGTCATCGTCGACGAGGAACAGCGCTTCGGTGTCGAGCACAAGGAACACCTGAAGAAGATGCGGACGGCGGTCGACGTGCTCACCATGAGCGCCACCCCGATCCCGCGGACGCTGGAGATGTCGATCACCGGCATCCGTGAGCTCTCCACCATCGACACCCCGCCCGAGGAGCGCCATCCGGTGCTCACCTCGGTGGCTCCCTACGACCCGAACCAGGTCGGCGCGGCCATCCGGCGGGAACTGCTCCGCGAGGGCCAGGTCTTCTTCATCCACAACCGGGTCGAGAGCATCGACCGCGCCGCCGCCCGGCTGCGTGAGCTGGTGCCCGAGGCCCGCATCGCGACCGCCCACGGCCAGATGCACGAGGACGCCCTCGAACAGGTGATGGTCTCCTTCTGGGAGAAGAAGTTCGACGTCCTCGTCTGCACCACGATCGTCGAGTCGGGCCTGGACATCTCGAACGCGAACACACTGATCGTCGAGCGGGCCGACAACTTCGGCCTCTCCCAGCTGCACCAGCTGCGCGGGCGGGTCGGCCGCGGCCGCGAGCGGGCCTACGCCTACTTCCTCTACCCGCCGGACCGCCCGCTCTCCGAGACGGCGCACGACCGGCTCGCGACCATCGCGCAGCACAACGACCTCGGCGCCGGCATGGCTGTGGCGATGAAGGACCTGGAGATCCGCGGCGCCGGCAACCTGCTCGGCGGCGAGCAGTCCGGCCACATCGCCTCCGTCGGCTTCGACCTGTACGTCCGGATGGTCGGCGAGGCGGTGGCCGAGTACAAGGGCGAGGTCGAGGAGCCGCTGGAGGTGAAGGTCGAGCTGCCCGTCGACGCGAACCTGCCGCACGACTACGTGCCCAGCGAGCGGCTGCGTCTCGACGCCTACCGCCGGCTTGCCGCCGCCGTCTCCGACGACGACATCACCGAGGTCCGCGGCGAGCTGACCGATCGCTTCGGCCCGCTGCCCGAGCCGGTGGAGAACCTGCTGGCCGTCGCCCACCTGCGGGTCCTCGCCCGCCGGCACGGCGTCGCCGAGATCACCGTCGCCGGCCGCCAGATCAGGTTCGCCCCGCTGGACCTGCGGGAGAGCCAGACCCTGCGGCTCAACCGGCTCTACAAGGGATCCGTGGTCAAGGCGGCGGTGCGCACGGTGCTCGTCCCGGCGCCGACCGAGACCGGCCGGATCGGCTCCCGCCCGCTGCGCGACCGCGCGCTGCTGGCCTGGGCCGGTCAGCTGCTCGAAGCAGTCGCCGGCGACTCGGTCGCCGCGGCGGCCAGCCGGGACGCCGCGAGTCCGGCCGGCCGTGCGGCACGCCGATGAGGCACGCCGGGCCGGCGGACGGTGCCGGGAGCCGTTCGTGGCCCGCCGGTGAGGTGAGCCGGACCGGCCCCTTCCACTTCCGGGCCGAGGAGCGGATACGGTCAGTGCCGTGAAGTTTCCGCGTCTTCTTGCCGGGCTCGGGCTCGCCGTGCTGACCGGCATCGCAGGTACCGCATGCACGACGCACGCCGGGGCGGCCGCCCAGGTCGGGTCCAGCACGATCGAGACCTCCACCGTGCGTGGCATCGTCGACCGCGGTTTCGAGGCGGTCGAGTCCGTCCCCGCCGAGCAGGCCGCCCAGAGCCTCGACCGCGCGGAGCTCCAGCGCCGCACGATCACGACCCTGGTCCAGCTGAAGGTGTTGGAGACGGAGGCGAAGCGGCTCGGCATCACGCTGAGCGGCCAGGACATCGACGCCTACTACCAGGCGTACTCGGTTCTGCGCTTCGGCAGCGTCGAGGCGTTCGAGACCCGCGCCGCCGCGGCCGGTTTCGCCCGGGAGGACGTCGACGTCATCGTCCGGGCCGGAGCGCTCGAGTCGGCAATCGGCGACAAGGTCGCCCCGACCACGCTCGCCTCGCCCGCGGAGGCCCGCGCGCAGTACGACGGCATCGTCGCCCAGGTCGGCGACCTGCCCCTGACCTTCGAGGTGGCACGGCCCTACCTGCAGCGCTTCCTGGCGTCCGACCAGCGCTCCGCCAGGATCCAGCCGCTGCTGGAGGAGGCCGCGACCCGCGAGCACATCTCCGTCAACCCGCGCTTCGGCGAGTGGGACCCGAAGCAGTTCGCCGTGGTCTCCGCGCCGGGCACGATCGCGACGACGTCCGCCCCGGAGCCCGCGCTGGACCTCTCGCTGCAGTCCTGACACACGCGGTCCTGGAACCACAGTCCTGACGCTGCGGTCCTGACGCTGCCGTGCTGACACTGCGGTCCTGATCACGGCCGGCGGGCCCCGGCCTGCTGGAGGGAACATCCGTCATGGCACCGCGCATCACACTGGTCGAGACGAGCGCCCGGGTGGCCCCCGGGCTGCTCACAGCCGCAGCCTGGGACCTGCTCCGCTCGGTCCCGGTCTGGACGGCGAATCCGGCCCATCCACAGCTTGCGGCGCTGCGCGCGGCCGGCGTCGAGGTGTCGCTCCTGCGCGACCTGCCCGATCAGGCCGACCTGGTCGCGCAGGTGCGGGCCGCTGTCGCTGCCGCCGCGGCGGAGACGGCCGGCGGTCGGCAGCCGGAGCAGATCGCCTGGCTGCTGGACCCGGTCACCCCGAACGCCGTCGACCAGGCGCTGCGCGAGGCCGGTGCGGCGGCGGGGATCGACCTGCTCACCGCCACCCAGGACCTCCCCGGCTCGGCGCTGCTCGACGCCGTCGCGGTGATGGACCGGCTCCGCTCGCCCGGCGGCTGCCCCTGGGACGCCGAGCAGACCCATGCCTCGCTGGCGCCCTACCTGCTTGAAGAGGCGTACGAGGCCTACCAGGCCATCGAGGACGGTGATCTCACCGAGCTGCGCGAGGAGCTCGGGGACGTTCTGATGCAGGTGCTCTTCCACGCCCGGGTGGCGGCCGAGGCCGGCCCGCGGGGCTGGGACGTGGACGACGTCGCGACCGGCCTCGCCGCCAAGCTGATCCGCCGTCATCCGCACGTCTTCGGAGATGTCGCCGTCTCCGGTGCCGACGACGTGGTCACCAACTGGGACGCGATCAAGGCCCAGGAGAAGAGCCGGAAGTCGGTCACCGAGGGCGTGCCGCTCTCCGCGCCGGCGCTGTCTCTCACGGCCAAGCTGCTCCGGCGTGCGGTGAAGCTCGGGTTTCCGCTCGTCCTGGCCCTTCCGGCGGAGGAGGGCGAGGCTGGCCGCCCGGATGCCCCGGATGCCCCGGATGCCCCGGCGGCTCCGTCCGAGCTCGTGGGGCTCGCCGTCGGGCTGGCACGCGGCGCTGGGGCTGGCGCTGGCGCGTCTGCCGGCGCCGACGGCATCAACGAGAAGTGGGTCGGGGAGCTCCTGTTCGCCGCCGCCGCGCTGGCGGGTGCGTACGACGTCGACCCGGAGGCGGCGCTGCGGGGCCGCGCCCGGGCCTTCCGCGATCGGCTGGCTCAGGCCGAGCACGCCGCCCTCGACGGCGGCCAGGAGCCCGCACGGCTCGACGCGGCCGGCTGGGGCGCGCTGTGGGAGGCTGCCGGGCCGGTGACCGCGTCGGGGCCGGTGGCCGCCCCCGGAGCCTGACTGCCGGGAGCCTGACTGCCCGGAGCCCGAAGGCCCGGAGGTGCCCGCCTGCGCCCAGGGCCCGGGCCACCGCGTGGTCCGCTGTTGTGCGGGTGGCGCCTGGGCGGGCACCAGGTCGTCTAGCCTCACAGCATGGTTACCTCGCCCAGGCAGGCGGTGGCTGACGTCCAGCGTCTCGCGCGGCGTCGCGTCGCCCCCGTCATCCTTGAACTGGATCTGACGTCCGACCTGGTCGAAGGTGTGCCCACCGATCCGCTCACGGCGGCGGTCGCGCACCGCCGGGTCACGTTGCGCGAGGTCGTGGACGGGCTGCGCCGGGCCGGTGAGGACGACCGTGCCCGGGTGCTCGTCGCCCATATCGGAGCAGCAGGGATGCCGCTGGCACGGGTGCAGGAGGTCCGCGACGCCGTCGCCGGCTTCCGGGCCCGTGGCGGCTACGCCTACGCCTACGCCGACACGTTCGGCGAGTTCGGTGGTGGCACCGTCCCCTACTACCTCGCCTGCGCGTTCGACGAGATCTGGCTCGCACCCCCCGGCGATCTCGGCCTGACCGGGATGGCGATGGAGACGCCCTTCCTGCGCGACGCCCTGGACCGGCTCGGTGTCAGCGTCGAGATCGGCCAGCGCCACGAGTACAAGAACGCGGTGAACACGCTGGTCGAGCGGGACTTCACCCCCGCCCACCGGGAGGCGCTCGAGCGGATCGTCGATTCCTGCTCCGAGCAGGTCGTCGCCGCGGTCGCGGCCAGCCGCGGCCTGCCGGCCGAGCGGGTCAGAAGCCTGATCGACGACGCCCCGCTCACCGGCGAGGCGGCACTCGCGGCCGGCCTGGTCGACCGGATCGGCTACCGCGACGAGATCTACGACCGGGCTCGGGCGCGCGCGCGGGATCTTGCCGGCGCGGCGGGTGGCCCGTCCGGCTCCGGTGGAGCGGGATCGTCGGACGACATCGAACCTGTGCTGATGTACGTCTCGGCCTACCGGCGCACGTCGGTCCGCCGGGAGGAGTCCCCGGTACGCAAGGCCCGCGCGCTCGCCGCCTCGCTGCCCGCGACGGTGCTCTCCGCCGGGCAGGGAGGCGATGCGGGGCGGCGCCGTGACGGAGCGGGCGGGCCGGCCGGGGCCGGCAGCGCTGGCCGCGGGTCGGCCGAGGGCGGCCCGCCCGGTGACGGGAGCGGGGCCGGTACGTCGCGCGAGGTCCCGCCCGATCTCGATCCGCGCAGCTCGGTGGTCGCGTTGGTCCACGGCACCGGGCCGGTCGTGCTCGCTCCGTCGACGACGCCGTTCGGTGGGCCGGTGCTCGCCGCCCAGACCGTCGCGGCGGCCTTCCGCGCGGCGGCCCGGGACGCGAGCGTCGCCGCCGCGGTCTTCCGGGTCGACAGCCCGGGCGGTTCCTACGTGGCTTCGGACGTGGTCCGTCGGGAGATCGAGCGGTTCCGGGCCACCGGCCGTCCGGTGATCGTCTCGATGGGCGCGGTGGCCGCGTCCGGCGGCTACTTCGTCGCGCTCGGCGGTGATCTGATCGTGGCCGCCCCGGGAACGCTGACCGGTTCGATCGGCGTGTTCGGCGGCAAGCAGGTCGTCCGGGACCTGCTCGGCAAGGTCGGTATCGGCTTCGGCGCGGTCGCCGCCGGCGAGAACGCGCTGATGATGTCCCCGCGGCGGCCGTTCACCGAGGCCGAGCGGGCGAAGCTCGAGGAGTTCCTCGACCGGGTCTACGCCGACTTCGTGGCCAAGGTCGCCCAGGCCCGCGGGATGTCGCCCGAGGAGGCGCACGAGCTGGCCCGCGGCCGGGTCTGGACAGGCGCCGACGCGCATCGCCACGGCCTGGTCGACGAGCTGGGCGGGTTGTCCCACGCGATCGACCTCGCCTGGGCCCGGGCCGGGCTGCCCGCCGGGGAGACACCCCGGGTGCGGGTGACCCCGAAGCCGTCGGTGCTGGACCGGCTGCGGGTCCCGAAATCCAGTGAGGAGGCGACGGCCGCGGCGGTGCGGCCCGCGCTCGGTGCGTGGGCACGGCCGGCCGCGCTCCTCGGCGCCGCTGCGGTACTGCGCGCGGGGGTCGGCGCCGGTGCAGGCGGCGTTGGCGGGTTCGGTGGCGCCAGCGGTCTCGCCGAGGGGTGGGGGCTCGCGGAGAGCTGGGGCGCGCTCGCCCCGCTGGCTGCCCGGGCAGGACTTCCGGTCCACGGGCCGTTGCTGATGCCACCCATCGGGCGGGTCCGGTAGTCCCCTGGTAGTCCTTGGGAGACCCACCAACGTGGTGTGCACGGCGCCCGCGGCCCGCTGGCGTGGTCAGATGACGACGCCGGGCGGGCCGGCGTCCGCGTGGCGCGACCGGGAGGCGACGCGGCGGCACGTCCCGGCGGTAGTCTCGCACCGACCGGTTCGTCCGGACGGCGTCGCTCGTCCCCGGGTGCCGAGATCCCGTGCCGTCCCGCGTTCCGGGCGCCCGGGCGGCTGCCCGGCGGGCCCGACGAGTCCGGCCGCCGGTGCCGCGGTGCCGGCTCACCGGCCCTGTCGCGGTCGGCCCACCGGGCCGGCCCCGGTGCGGCCGGTTCGCTCGGCGGCTCCGCGGTGTGTGTCCGTCCGCGCTTCCGTTGATCTGTCCGTCTGTCCGCCAGCAGCTGCCGTCCCGCGCCGGTGTCCCGGTCGCGTTCCGTCGAAAGGTGCGCTCGTGCCGTCCATCGAGGCTGTCGGAGCTCGCGAGATCCTCGACTCGCGAGGCAATCCCACCGTCGAGGTCGAGGTCGTTCTTGAGGACGGCACGCCCGGCCGCGCCGCCGTCCCCAGCGGTGCCAGCACCGGTGCCTTCGAGGCCGTGGAGCTGCGTGACGGCGACGACAGGTACGGCGGCAAGGGTGTCACCAAGGCCGTCGAGGCCGTCATCACCCGGATCGGCCCCGCGATCATGGATCTCGAGGCCACCGAGCAGCGGCTGCTGGACGCCCGCCTCATCGACCTGGACGGCACGCCGGACAAGTCCGCGCTCGGCGCCAACGCCCTGCTCGGCGTCAGCCTGGCCGTGGCCAAGGCGGCCGCCGCCTCCAGCGGCCTGCCGCTGTTCCGGTACCTGGGCGGGCCCAACGCCCACCTGCTGCCCGTGCCGATGATGAACATCCTCAACGGCGGGGCGCACGCGGACACCAACGTCGACATCCAGGAGTTCATGATCGCTCCGATCGGCGCCGGCACGTTCGCCGAGTCGCTGCGCTGGGGCGCGGAGGTCTACCAGGCGCTGAAGAGCGTGCTCAAGGGCCGCGGCCTGGCGACCGGCGTCGGCGACGAGGGCGGCTTCGCCCCGAGCCTGCCGACGAACCGGGAGGCGCTCGACCTGATCGCCGAGGCCATCGACAAGGCCGGCTTCAGCCTCGGCAGTGACATCGCCCTCGCGCTCGACGTCGCGTCGACCGAGTTCTTCAAGGATGGCGCGTACACCTTCGAGGGCAGCGCCCGCTCGTCCGACGAGCTGATCGACTACTACACCGACCTGGTCGACTCGTACCCGATCGTGTCCATTGAGGACCCGCTGGCCGAGGATGACTGGGCCGGCTGGGTGAGCATCACCACCCGGCTGGGCGCGAAGGTGCAGCTCGTCGGGGACGACCTGTTCGTCACCAACCCGGAGCGGCTCGCCCGCGGCATCGCCGAGGGCGCCGCGAACGCCCTGCTGGTGAAGGTGAACCAGATCGGCACACTGACCGAGACGCTCGACGCCGTCACCCTCGCCCACCGCAGCGGCTACCGGGCGATGATGTCGCACCGGTCCGGCGAGACCGAGGACACGACGATCGCCGACCTCGCGGTGGCCGTTGACTGTGGCCAGATCAAGACCGGCGCTCCCGCCCGCAGCGAGCGGGTGGCCAAGTACAACCAGCTGCTGCGGATCGAGGAGGAGCTCGACGACGCGGCACGGTTCGCCGGGGCCGCCGCGTTCCCGCGGCGGACGACCGCCGGCTGAGCTGACGGTGCCGTTCCGCCGCCGGGCGCTGACCACCCGGGCCACGCTGCTCGCGGTCGTGATCTGCGTGCTCGTGCTGACCCTGGCCTACCCGCTGCGGCTGTACCTGCAGCAGCAGGCCAAGATCTCCGAGCTCACGCGGGCCAACGCGGAGCGTCAGTCCAGGGTCGACGACCTGCGTGACCAGGTCGGCCGGTACAACGACTCCGAGTGGGTGGCTGACGAGGCGCGCCGCCGGCTGCACTACGTGCTGCCCGGGGAGAAGTCCTATCTCATGCAGACGACTCCCCAGCAGACGGCGGAGGCCGGGGCGGAATCCGGCGCTGGCACGGGCGACGGGTCCTGGTACAACCGGCTGTGGTCACAGCTCTCCGAGCCGGCTGTACCGACCGAGCAGGCGAAGCCGTGAGTACCGACCAGGCGGACGCCGGCGCCTCGTCCGGCGGGCATGGCGTGTACGGCGTGCAGGAGCGGCCTGGCACCGGCGCTGACGGCGGCGCCGGTGCCGGCTCCGGCTCCGGCTCCGGCGGTGGCGGTGGCGGTGGGCTTGGTGCCGAGGCCGAGACGGTGCGGCGGCAGCTCGGGCGCGAGCCGCGGGCGGTGCTCGGGGTCGCCCACCGCTGCTCGTGCGGGCTGCCCGACGTCGTCGAGACTGCGCCGCGGCTCGAGGACGGCACGCCCTTCCCGACCCTGTTCTATCTGACCTGCCCGCGGGCGTCGTCGGCGGTCTCGCGGCTCGAAGGCTCCGGGGTCATGCGGGAGATGACCGCCCGCCTGGCCACGGACCCCGAGCTCGCGGCTGCGTACGCGGCCGCCCATCGGGACTATCTGGCCCGGCGTGACGCCCGCGGCGCGCTGCCGGGCCACCCGAGCGCGGGCGGTATGCCCGAACGGGTCAAGTGCCTGCACGTGCTGGTCGCGCACAGCCTCGCCGCCGGTCCCGGTGTCAACCCGTTCGGTGACGAGGCCCTCGCCGCGCTCGCGGACTGGGGGGGCCGTGGGCCCTGCGTCGACGCCGACGGCGCATCCTGTGCTGAGGAGTCCGTGCGTTCGCGCGGTCGTGCGGCCGGACCCGGCCAGGGACGAGAGGAGACCGCCGGATGACCCGTGTCGCCGCGATCGACTGCGGTACCAACTCCATCCGCCTGCTCGTCGCCGAGGTGGACGAGGGAGCCGGCGGCTCCGGCGGCCGCCTGCACGAACTCACCCGTCGGATGGAGATCGTGCGGCTGGGAGCGGGGGTCGACCGCACCGGCGAGCTCGCCCCGGACGCGCTGGCCCGGACGCTCGCCGCGCTGCGCGACTACGCCGACGAGATCGACCGGCTGGGCGCGTCACGCGTGCGCATGGTGGCGACCAGCGCCACCCGGGACGCCCGCAACCGCACGGACCTGGTGGAGGGCGTCCGCGCGATCCTCGGCGTCGACCCCGAGGTGATCAGCGGCGACGAGGAGGCCGCGCTGTCGTTCGCCGGCGCGATCGGCGACCTTGACGGTGTCTCCACCCCGATCCTGCTGGCCGACATCGGCGGCGGCTCGACGGAGCTCGTCCTCGGCGACGCGGGTGGCGTCCGTGAGTCGATCTCGGTGAACGTGGGCTGTGTGCGCATGGCCGAGCGGCACCTTCACGACGACCCGCCCACCCCCGCCCAGGTGGCCGCGATCGTGGCCGACGTGAACGCGGCGTTCGACCAGGCGGAGCGCGTCGTCCCGCTCACCACTGCCACCACCCTGGTGGGTGTCGCCGGCACGGTGACGACGGTTGCCGCGCTTGCCGCCGCCCTGCCCGCCTACGACGCCGACCGCATCCACCTCATGGTCACCTCGGCGCAGGATGTCGCCGCGGTGACCGCCCGGCTCCTCGCGATGACCCACGCCGAGCGCGCGGCTCTCCCGGTGATGCACCCGGGCCGGGTCGACGTCATCGCCGCGGGCGCGCTCGTGCTGCGGACCCTGGTCGAGCGGTCCGGCACCACCGCGGTGATCGCCAGCGAGCGGGACATCCTGGACGGCATCGCGTTGTCGCTCGGTGGAGTGGTGGGGTCCGGGGGAGTGGTGGGGTCCGGCGCCCGGTGAACGGGACCGAAGCGCGGACAGCCCGCATCGTGTGACCGCTCCGGCCCGCGGGCCCGCCGCTCCCGGGGCGGGATGGCCGGAGGACCCCGCGACGCCGTCGACCCCGGTCGCCCAGGCCGCCGCGCAGGTCGCGGACCTTGCCGCGACGGCGGCCGACTGCGCCGACCTGGACGCCCGGATGTCGGTCTGCCGGGCCTGCCCGCGGCTGGTGGCCTGGCGGGAGGAGGTCGCCTCCGCGCGCCGCGCCGCCTTTGCGGACCAGCCCTACTGGGGGAGGCCGGTGCCCTCGTTCGGCCCGTCCGACGCACGGTTGCTGGTCGTGGGGCTTGCCCCGGCGGCTCACGGAGGAAACCGCACCGGCCGGATCTTCACCGGCGACCGCAGTGGGGACTGGCTGTTCGCGGCACTGCACCGGGCCGGCCTGGCCCGGTTGGCGACGTCGGTCGCGGCCGGCGACGGCCAGTGCGTGATCGACACCAGGGTGGTGGCTGCGGTGCGGTGCGCACCGCCGGCGAACAGGCCGACCCCGGCCGAACGTGACACCTGCCGACCGTGGCTCGTCCGGGACCTCGAGCTGCTGCGTCCGGGGCTGCGCGGCATCGTGGTGTTGGGCGGGTTCGCCTGGGCGGCGCTGTGGCCTGCGCTGCGCGCGGCCGGGTACGAGCTGCCTGCGCGCCGGACGCCGTTCGGCCACGGTGTGACCGTCGACCTGGCGGTGCTGCGGGTCTTCGGCTGCTATCACCCGAGCCAGCAGAACACCTTCACCGGCCGGTTGACGGCCCCGATGCTCGACATGGTCTTCGCCGCGGCGGCCAGCCACGCTCGGGCAGGTGACCACTCGTGACCGCCGGGAGACCGGCGACGGCCGGGCGATGCTGTGACGAAAGTCGGTAACGCGCGCGTCGCCAGAAACCTCCGCGCACAGTATTGAGTGGGCCAGGGCTTGTTCCGACACCGAGAACAGTGGGACAGATCACTTTTCTCGCCGGATGGCCGCCCGGGCCGCCCGGACCGATCGCCCGATCCCGGTGAAGCGCGCCGCGGGCCCGGTCCCAGGCCTCGTTTTCGTCGCGAGGCTTCTCTGCGCCGAGAAGGTTTCCGGCCCAGAAGAGGGTTCATCCGGCAGCTCATTGTTGTCCGTGGATTGCGTAGCCGAACTCCACCGGACGGGATTGCGGGCCAGGTGTCGCCTCCGGGCCCGTCCGGGAGCGGGCGGTCCCGGGGTGCCGAGCTCGCGGTCCGTCCCGGATCTCTTGCGGAAAGTGTTGCCTTCGTGTTGCGCTTTCGTTCAGATGTGGCCAGCGTCACCTTGGTGCCTCGGACAGCGTGGGCCCACGCGTGTCCGGTGCGTGGAAGCGGTCGAACCGTGCCGCGAGGGCCTCCGTCGGCTGTCTCTCCACTCCGAGGGGCGGCCCGATCGCCGGGTGCTGGGGACGGCGCCGGCGCCAGTCGAGAAAGGCGGGAGCGGAGCCGCCCGCCGGCCTCTCTCGGAGGGATGGCGGGGCGCTCCCGGAACACCCGGGTGAGTGCCTGAGCAAAGCACGGGCGAGCGCGGAGAGCCTAATCCGGGGCCGCACCGACAGAACGGCGCATTGTTCTATCCGGCTGCAGGTGAATAGCACGGGTGCCATGCGCCCTGCATCGCCGCCCACGACGCGCGGCGCCCGCGACGGAGGCCGCCAGCGAATTCGGTGGAGCGCCGGATTGTTTTCCTTGTCGGGTGCGCGACGGCGCGCGGCGCCCGGCGGGTGCTGTCTGTCTGTGACGGTCCGACCGCTGTCGCCGGCGGCTTCCGTCGGGGCGCCCGGGCGTGGCTCCCGCCCCGGTTCGTGCCTCACCGGGCGCCCGTCCCGGCGTCGGGGCCAATGCCCTCCGTCTGGTGCCCTCCCTGGCCCTGTCGCGGCGTCGGCCCCGCCATCCGCGCCGGCATCCGCCCTGGCGTTTGCTTCGTCGCAGGCCACCGACCCACCTCGGCGTGGGCCGGTATCGGGTCCGGCCTCGGCTCGGCGAGGAGCGCGTACCCGCTCGGCGGTCGACCTGCAACAGCCAGCTGTGAAGTGAGGACTGCGGGCTGTCGCCGGGGCCGGTCGTGCCGTCGAGCGCGGCGGCGGATGCCGGGTGGGCCGCGCTACGCCGGGGCCCCGAGCGCCGGGGATCCGGCCCCCCGGACCTGTGCGGAAGTGAGCCGCCGGCTTCGGTATCCTTGATCTTCGCTGGTGCGGGCCCGTGCTCTGGGCGGCGGCTGGCCGGGGTGAGGCAGGGTCGCCAGGGCCCCGGTACCGAGCCGGCGGATGCCCGGTCGGTCGGCCGGCACGGCTGCCCTCCGGAAGCGAATCGACGCGTGACCGCCTGGCGTGAGATGACGGCGAGCGCGTCGCTGTCGTCACCAGGAGTCACGAAATGATCCGGGTCGGCCGCTCCGTACGACTTTTCCTGCGATGCGTTATTCCCAGACCCTACGTAGCGTGGTAGAAACATCAGCGATGTGCACGAGCCGGTGTATCCCAACAGGTAGAGGAGGCTGTCCTAAAAACAGCTCGAGTGTCGGTTCGACTCCGACCACCGGCACCTATCAATGGCGACCGTCTGCCTCCTATTGCCCCTGAGGTCGGCGGTCGGCCGGACGCTGGCGACGCCTAAGGGCGCTTTGTCTGAAGAGCGACTGCCAGCAGCTCGTTTCTGATCCAGTGGATCTCCGTGGCTGTGCGCCGCGCCTTCTTCCGATATGTCCAGCTTGGCCGCGGCTCGGCCGCGCGGTCCGTCTCCGGGCCGCGACAGCGCGCACCGCACCGCGGTACGCCCGGCCGGGCGCCGGTCAACCGCCCGTGGCCCGAAGGTCGCTCCGCGCACCTGGGCGGAACGGTGGGCGGGGCGGGGCCGTTGTACTGTGCGATCGTCGTGCGGCAGGTCGCCCGCGCGGGCTGCTGGGGAGGTCCAGGCCGATGGCAGAGCTGCACTCGTCCAATCCGGCGTTCACCCGGTCCGGCTTCGGGCAGACGAGGTCGCCGGTGCCGCCGCCCCCGGGATCCTGGCAGCCTGGTCCGTGGCCGCAGGGCCCGGGCTTCCCGCCCGCACCGCCGGCCCCGCCGCGGGGCGGGCTGACCTTCGACGACGTGGTCATGCACACGCTCGGCGTGTTCGCGGTGATGCTCGTCGGCGCGGGAGTGGGCTGGTACCTCTCGCCGGACTCGCCGGGCATCGCCTTGGGCGCGGCCGTCGCCGCGCTGGCGCTGAGCCTCGTGATCTCGTTCCGTTCCCGGATCAGCCCGCCTCTGGTCGTGGTGTTCGCCGCGCTCGAGGGCCTGTTCGTCGGCGGGGTCTCCCGGTTCTACGAGTCGGCCTTCTCCGGCATCGTCCTCCAGGCCCTGCTCGGCACGGCGCTGGTCTTCGTGGCCATGCTCGCCGCCTACCGCAGCGGCCGGCTACGGGCCACGCCCCGCATGGCACGGATCATCACCGGCACACTGCTCGGCGTGGTCCTGCTCGGCATCACCGACCTGGTTGTCAGGGCGGTCTCCGGCAGCCACCTGCCGATCATCAACGACGCCTCGCCGCTGGGCATCCTGTTCAGCGTCGCCGTCCTCGCCGTCGCGAGCCTGCAGTTCATCCTCGACTTCGACTACATCGAGCGGGCGGTCGCGAACGGCGCCCCGCGTGAGGAGGCGTGGCGGGCCGCGTTCGGCCTGCTCGTCGGCTTCGTGTGGGTCTATCTGGAGCTGCTGCGCCTGCTGTCCAAGCTCCGGCAGTAACTCGTCCGGGCGGCTGGCCACCCGCCCCTGCGGGGGGGCAGGTCGGGTGGCAACGGCTCGAAGTTCATCCCTCGAAGATCATCCCGAGCGGTCGGGGCCTGCCACCGTCGGCGTCACCCTGATCAGGCAGCGATGCTCGCGCTCCATGGCTGCGCGGTAGTCGTCCCAGTCGGCATGCTCGCCGGAGATCTGCCGGTAGTAGTCGACGAGGGGCTCCATCGCCTCCGGCAACCGGATGATCTCGGCCACGCCGCCGACCTGCACCCAGGGCCCGAAGAAACCATCGGACAGGACACACAGGGAAACCTGCGGCTCACGCTGGATGTTCGCCGTCTTCAGGGCTGTCGTCCGGGTGCTGATCACGAAGGCTCCCGCGGTGTCGACGGCCACGAGTACCGGGGAGAGCTGCGGAGTGCCGTCACGCCGAGCGGTGGCCAGCACGGCACGGTGCTGATCCCGGGCGAAGGAGCGGGCAGCGTCAAGGTCCACCGGGTCATTCTCGCCCGCCCGCCGCGGCCGGCCACCGAGGGCCGCGCCGGGCGGGCGATCAGCGCAGCGAGCGCAGGTCAGGTGCGGAGCGCATGCCGGCGCAGGTGGGCCTCGTGCACGACGGCCGCGGCGTACCGATGGGGCAGGCTGTGCACGTCCCGCAGCCAGCCCACTCGCTCGGAGGACCGGAGCAGCCCTGGACCCTCGTTGAGCTGGGCGAGCCAGTGCCCCAGATCGTGTCCGGTGGCTTTCGGCATGCGCTCGATGAGGCTCCGGTGGGTCTGCGGGGAGCGATGCTTCAACATGCGCGCCTCCAGAGATCAGGCCCGACGTCCGTCGAACCCGGAATCAGCGGTACATGCTTCGAGCGTGCGCCCCGCCGCACCGATCGGCAAGGCGTGCGGCACGGTTACGCGCGGGTATCCTGGCCGGATGTCGGATTCGCTCCGTGAGGTCTCCCGGCAGACGAGCATGCTGGTCTCCAGGGCCCGCGGGTGGATGGGCTCCGCCTGGGATGTGCGGATCTCCGGCGGTGCGACCCGCGCCGACCGACTCCGCGCGCTGATCGACGAGTTCGCGGCGCTCGGCCGGGAGGCGGGCAGCGGCGCGCCCTCCGGAGCCCGCCCGCCGCGGATCTCCGACCATGCACTGCCAGACCAGCTCATCGTCCTCGCGGACGACTTCTTCGCCGCGGCCGCGACCGCCGTGGCGGCCGTGGCGGGGAGCGGGCCCGGCGTGCCGCTGCCCCAGCACGAGGTCACTCGGCTGCTGGCACGTGCGGGCGCCGCGGTGAGCGCGGCCAGGGCCGATCTTGACACCCCGGGCTTCGGCTTCCGCCCGTTCTGAGGTGCCGGTGCCCCGGTGCCCCGTGCGCTGCGCCCCCGTGCGACGGGCATGACCGACCCCGGCCGACCTGCCGCCCGCCTGCCTGCCTGCCTGCCGACCTGCCTCAGCGTGGATGCCAGTCGCCTGCCAGCGCGGCGAGGACGGGCGCCGCGGCCATCCGGGCGCCGTCCAGCGTCAGGTGCACGCCGTCGCGGGTGCGGATGAGGACGGAGCGCCCGCCGCTGTCCGTCAGGTAGTCGGTGTAGCGCCCGCCAGTGGACAGCGTCGGGCGCAGGTCAAGGAAGCGCGCGCCGGGCACCCGCTCGGCCGCCGCCCGGGTCGCCTCGTTCATCCGGGTGAAGTAGCCGTTCAGGGTTTCCGACCGGGCGGGCGGCAGGCCGAGCCAGTAGACACGGCGGCTGCCGCCGTCCGACCAGATGCGCATCAGGACGATGGCCCGGCGGCGGTACTCGGCTGCCCACTCGTCGGAGCCCGCGGGCAGGATGGTGCCGTCCGGCTGGGTGATGCCCTGGCCGTCGTTGCCGCCCATCGCGACCACCACGGCCTCCGGGTTGCGCTCGCTGACCTGGTGGCGGGCGTGGGTGGCCCAGTCGAAGAAGTCGGGGCGGACGAGCCCGGTGCCGAAGCGGGTGTCGGTCTCGGCGCGGATCGCCGCCGGCGCGGTGTTCGTGATCGTCGGTCCGAGGGATTCGGTCAGGGAGTCACCGGTGACGAGGACCCGCAGCGGATCGGCGGCGGTCGGGGTCCGCAGCCGGGTGGCTTCGCTGCCGTTGCCTCCCCGGCGGGTGGCGCCGTCGCGGCTGTCGGCCGGTGGCTCGGCGAGTGCGGCGGCGGAGGCGAGCTCGGAGCTGTCCGCCTTCGCCCCGGCGGGGTCGGGGTGCCCGAAGGCCCTGGTCAGCAGCCGGTCCGGCTGGTCGAGCCAGAGCGTCGAGGTGACCTTGTCCAACGGGCGTGCCACGGCGAGCACCAGATCGCGGGTGGTACCCGGCGGCATCCCTTCACCCGCGTGCACCATCGCGGATGATCGCAGCACCGCCAGAAGCCCCAGGCACGCCGTGACCAGGATGAGCGCCTGCCGCGCCGACATCGCCGGGGTCCGCGGGCCCGACGGCGCATCGGGCTCGTCGGGTGTGTCCACGGGCGGGATGGCGGCACCCGTGGCACGCGGCCCGGTGGATGAGGCTGTCGGCTCGGGAGCAACGGGGCGCGGCGCCGTGGCCTGCGGTGCCGTCGGCCGAGGCGCCGGGGTGGCGGGCCGCGGCGGGGAGGTCGCCGGCCTGTCGGGATCCCTGCGCGGAGCGGGCGCGGATGGTGCCGATGCCGTGGGCTCGTCGCGCTGCGTCATGGCGTCTCCCGCCGTCATCGGGATGTCGTGTTCGAGCGATTACCTTAAGTGATGATCGCTCATGCTGCTGGTCGTGCGGCGTTCTGTCCGGTGCGCGTGGAGGCGGCCGGCCGGGACCGGCTGGCGGCCCCGGCCCATGAGCCGGGAACAGCCGTGAACACCGGGTCAGAACCGGAAGTAGATGAACGGTGCGACGTCCTGTTGGCCGACAAAGGTGTAGATGAGCAGGAGGAACGCGACCACCAGCACGATCTGCACCCCGAGGGGGCGGGCGGCGAAGACGCCCTGGGCGCGCACCCACCACCAGCGCGGGATGGCGGCCGCACCGAGCCCGGCCACGATGGCGACCAGCACCGTCGTCGTGACCAGAGGTGCTGGGCCCCAGGCGGTGAACAGCCGGGTGAAGATCTCGCCCGCGGTGCCGAGGTCGGGTGCGCGGAAGAGGACCCAGGCCACGCAGACGAAGTGGAAGACGAGGATCCGGCTGAGCCAGGCTCCGGGGGTGTGCGTGGGGCGGTGGGCCGGGCCGGTCGCCGCCAGCGTCGCGGGCGCTGGGTCCGGGGCCTCGACAGCCTCGGTTCCGATCCCGGTGCCGGCTGGCCCGCCGCCGGCTCCGGCGTGGGCGCCGAGCAGGGACTCCCGGGACGGCGTCGGTAGCGGCAGCGCGGGTGGCGGACCAGGTGGCAGGCCCGACGAGCGGGGCTGGGTGACCATCCCGGTCGGCTGGGTGATGACATGCTTCGGGCCGGACCCGGCAGGTGCGGACGTGGGCGTGTGGGTGGGCGTGGGCGTGCTCCCGGGTTGCTCCGGGCCCGGGTGGCCGTTGCGGCGCGCGCGCCAGGCCCGTTCCGCGGCGAGACCGGCGCCGTGCAGCGCGCCCCACAGGACGAAGGTCCAGGCGGCGCCGTGCCAGAGCCCGCCGAGCGTCATCGTGACCATGAGGTTGAGGTACGTCCGGCGGCGGCCCCGGCGGTTGCCGCCGAGGGGGAGGTAGACGTAGTCCCGCAGCCAGCGGGAGAGGGTCATGTGCCAGCGGCGCCAGAAGTCCTGCAGGCTGATGGCGGCATAGGGGCGGTCGAAGTTGTCGGGGAACCGGAAGCCGAGCAGCAGGGCCACCCCGATCGCGATGTCCGAGTAGGCCGAGAAGTCGCAGTAGATCTGGACGGCGTAGCCGTACACGGCGACGGCGATCTCCAGGGCCGAGTGCTGGCCTGGCGCGTCGAAGACCGGGTCGACGATCCTGGTCGCGATCAGGTCCGCCAGGACGACCTTCTTCACCAGGCCGCCGCCGATGAGGAAGACCGCGCGGGTCACCTGGACCTGCCGGGGGTCCCGCGGGGAGGCGAGCTGCGGGGTGAACTCGCTCGCGCGCACGATCGGCCCGGCGACGAGGTGGGGGAAGAACGCCTCGTAGACGGCGAAGTCGATCAGTGAGACGGGGCGGATGTCGCGCCGCCAGACGTCGATCACGTACGACAGTGCCTGGAAGGTGAAGAACGAGATGCCGATCGGCAGCGCCACCTGCAGCAGGGGAAGCGGGGCGGGCAGCCCGACGTCCTGCAGGGCCCTGTCCACGGAGAGGGCGAAGAAGCCGTAGTACTTGAACCAGCCCAGCAGCCCGAGGTCGCAGACGACAGCGGCGATCAGGATCCGGCGGTCCCGCCACCGGTGGATCGCCACCGCGGCCGCCTGGTTGATCAGCGTGGAAGCCATGATCAGCAGGACGAACCGGGCATCGGCGTAGGCGTAGAAGAAGTAGGAGGCGCCCAGGATGAAGGGCTTCCACAGCGCGGGGATCGGCATGAGAAGCCAGGAGACGGCCATGACGATCACCAGGAACGCGGCGAACTCGATCGTTGGGAATACCACGCGTAACCGTCCGGCATCTGCTACGGAGAGGATTCAGTCAACTACTGAAAGTAGTTGAGGCGCGGCTGTCGCGCTCCTCGACGTGCCCTCGGCGCACGTCCCGGGAAGGCCCTGGTGCGGTTTGCCCGGGACGGCCCGCCGGCCCGGCCGGGTGATCTGGGGCCGAATCCGTAGCCGTGTACTGACGAGATGGCCAGCCTGTCGCTACCGTCCCGGGGCATGAGAATCGTTCCGGTCAACGGCATCGAACTCGCTGTCGAGACGCACGGTGATCCTGACGGCCTGCCGCTGGTGTTGGTGAACGGGCTCGGGCAGCACCTCATCGGGTGGCATCCCGATCTGCTGGCGAGCATGGTCCGGCGTGGCTACCACGTCATCGTCTTCGACAACCGGGACGTCGGGTACTCCACCCACCTCGACTGGCACGGCCCACCCGACCTGCTGGGCATCGTGGCCGGCCAGCCCGGGCTCGCGCCCTACGGCCTGGAGGACATGGCCGCCGACACCGTCGGGCTGCTGGACGCGCTGGGCCTCGACTCCGCCCACGTCATGGGTGTGTCACTGGGCGGGATGATCGCCCAGCTCCTCGCGCTGAACAGCCCCGACCGGGTCCGCAGCCTCATCTCCGTGATGTCGCATCCGGGCGACCACAGTGTGAAGCCGACCGATGAGGCCATCAACCTGCTGCTGCGGCCAGGGGCGACCACGCTGGACGAGTTCATCCTCGGGGCTGAGGAGTCCGCGCGGGTGATCGGCTCGCCCGAGTTCGCGGTCGACGTCAGCTGGCTGCACAGCCGGTCGAGGGCTCTCTGGGAGCGGCGGCAGAACCCGGCCGGCGTCGCACGCCAGCTGGCCGCCGTCCTGGCCGCAGCGGACCGCTCGGCGGCCCTGGCCGGCCTGCGGGTGCCCACCCTCGTCGTGCACGGGTCACACGACCCGCTCATCCCCGTCCGCGGCGGGCGGCTGACCGCGGCCGCGGTCCCGTCCGCCGAACTCCTGGAGATCGACGGGATGGCACACGACCTGCCCCGGGAGATCTGGGCCCGCCTGCTGGACCGGATCGACGACACCACCCAGCACGGCGAGTCGTTGCGGACGGCGGTCAGGAGCCCGGTTTCACCACCATGAGCACGACGACGAGGATCCAGCAGGTGACCGCGGCGGCGGCGCCGATCGTGATCATGGGCAGCTGGCGACGGCCGTCGCCCCCGCGCTCGATCTCGTACACGGCCCGCCGCAGGTTCCGGGAGACGACGGCCATGGTGATCACGACCGCCGCGATCCACAGTGTCAGCGAGGCCGTCAGCCACGGATCGCCGAGGCCGCGCGTGCTGCCGAACGAGCCGGCCCGCAGGATCACCAGACCGAAGCCGGTGACCAGGACCGTCGCCGGCGGGTAGTACCGGGTGGAACGCACCGCGGCCCGCAGCCGGGGCAGGGCCGCCGGGCCACCGAGGACGAGGCGGGGGGCCGCTGCCGTCGTGACACAGAGCGGGCCGACGAGCAGGACGGCGGCGAGCACGTGCAGGGTCAGGAAGAGGCCGTAACTGCCTGAGTGAGGCATGCCCGAACCGTATCGGCCCGTCCCCGCCGGGCCGGGCGCGGGGCCGCGCCGGCCTGGTCAGAGCTCGCCGGACGAGCGTCAGGGCCCGCCGGACGAGCGTCAGAGCTCGCCGGACTGGTAGTAGAGCAGTTCGATCGCGCGCCCGAAGTAGGTGCCGTAGACCGTGTCCGGGTCCCCGGCGTACGCGTAGCTCACGACACTGTCGACCCAGCCGGCCCCCGGCCCGGCGCGGCCGAGGCCGACGAACAGCGGGCCGCCGCTGGCGCCGCCGGTCATGTCGCAGCGCAGGCCGATCGAGGTGGTGCCGTACGGGTCGGACATCGGCGGGCCGGCACAGTAGATCAGCCGGTCGCCGTCGTAGGGCGCGATGCGCGGGTAGCCGAACGCGTACTGGGCGCTGGTCCGTGGCTGGTTGAAAGCGATCTTCTGAGCGCCGACGACGTCCTGGATGTGCCGTCCGTCGAGGGTGTTGAACAGGACGAAACCGGTGTCGTAGTCGAAGTTGCCGCGCAGCCCCCAGTCCGGGGTGACCGTGATCCGGCGGGCGGTCCACAGCCCGAAGGGCAGTGAGCCGTCGGCGAAGCCCGGCATGAAGGCCACGTTGGTCGCGAACTGCCCGCCGTTGCCTTCGTGCAGGCAGTGCCCGGCCGTGACGGCGAGATCCCGGCCCGGGCTGGACACCACCGTCGCGGTGCAGGCGTAGTCGGTGCCGCGCAGGGTGGTGAAGAGCCGGCCCACCGTCCTCGTCACCAGCCCGCCGTAGGTGTAGGGCGTGCCGGTGGCGGGCGGTGGCGGGCCGGTCTGGTCCGGGGCCTGCCACGTGGCGGCCGGCCCGTCCAGGGTCCTCGGAACGGGTGCGCCGTCCCGGTCGACGGTGTCGGCCGCCTGTGCCCGGGTGCGGCGCTCGGCTGACCAGTACGCCGCGATCCGCGCCTGCTCGACGCCGCTGAGCGCGACGGGCGCCGACATCGGCTCCGCGAGCGGGCGTTCCAGCGGCTCGGAGTAGCGGCCGGCGAACGGCCCGGGCAGATCCTCGGAGATGACGGCACGCGGCGGCGGTCCCGCGGCCGGGACGCCACCGGTCGCCACCGCGGCCAGCGCGGGGACGGCCGGGGCCAGGGTGCAGAGCGCGAGGGCAGCCGCGGCGACGACGAGCCGTCGCCGGCCCACCCGACCGGGACGGTCAGGCTCCTGCCGAGCGGTCTCGTGCCGGTCCGGCCGGTGCTTGTCGTGCCGTGCGCGCTCTGCCACCACGAGCGCGCACGGTAGCAGCTAGGTAACGGAAGGTGCTGACGATGGGCGGGTGTGGTCCGCCAGTCCTCTCTGGTGGCTCAGCGGGACGGCCGCCGCCCGCTCAGCGGGCAACCCGCCGGGAGCTGCGGGAGTGCAGGTAGTCGTGGATGACGAAACTGCCCAGCGTGGATGGATCGGGCGAGAGGACGCGGCCGCCGTTGCGCCGGGCCATCTCCTCGACGAAGCGGACGAGCCGGGGCTCGTCGTCCAGCATGAAGACGTTGATCGACACGCCGCGGCGGGTCAGCCGGTCCACCTCGGCCAGCGTCAGCTCGAGGGTCTCGGGCATCGGCGGCCAGGAGAAGGACGGGGTACCGTCCCGCTGCAGGTGGGCGGTGGGCTCGCCGTCCGTCACCACCATGACGACCGGCTCGGACTCCGGATAGCGGCGCAGCAACCGACCCGCGATGAGCAGCGCATGCTGCAGGTTCGTGCCCTGGACCATCTCCGAGTCCAGGCCCGCGAGCTCGACGGGCCGCAGCTCCCGGGCGTAGTCGGAGAACCCGATGATGTGCACCTTGTCCTGCGGGAAGCGGGTGGTGACGAGCGAGTGCAGGGCGAGGGCGGTCGACTTCGCCACCCCCCAGGTGCCGCGCAGGGCCATCGAGTAGGAGAGGTCGACGAGCAGGCAGACGGCCGCGCTCGTGCGGCGCTCCGTCTCGGCGACCTCGAAGTCGTCGACCGTCAGCCGGATCCGGTTGCCCGGGCCCGGCGGCCCGCCCCGCAGCACCGCGTTGCGCACCGTGCGGACCACGTCGATCGGCTGGGTGTCGCCGAACTGCCAGCGCCGGGACGTCCCGAGCAGGTCGCCGGCCGAACCGGCGTCCGAGTGGGTGTGGTCACCACGGCCGCGGGCGGTGACGTCCCGGAAGATGCGGGCGAGTGCCGTCTCGCCGATGCGCCGCACCGCCCGCGGGGTGAGCTCGAGCGTCCCGGCACGGCGGGTGATGAAGCCCTGGCGCTCCAGCTCCCGTTCGACCTGCTGCAGCTGCGCCAGGTCGTCGACAGCGGCCCGGCCGAGCGCCCGCTCGACCGCCTCGGGGTCGACGTCGTCGAGGGAGGCCCCCGGGTAGTCCTGACTGAGCGAGGCGGCGAGTTCGTCGAGCTCGGCGAGCTCCTCCAGCGCGCTGGTCGCGTCGCCGAGGCCGAGCGGCTCGTCTCCGGTCATCGCGCCGGAGAAGCGCCCGCGGCCACGCCCCCGGCCGCGGCCGCGCCCGCCCCAGTCCAGCCCGGGCCGGGCGGACCGCAGCGCCCGCGACAGCCGCGACATCTCCCCGGCCAGGCCCATGTCCTCCATCGCCGTGGCCATCAGGTCGGCGAGCTCCTGGCGCTGCGCGGGCGTCAGCCCGGCGAGCAGACGCTCCGCGGCGGCGGCGCGGCGGGCCAGCGCGTCGACCAGCTCGTCGAGGTCACCCGGGTTCTCCGGGAAGAACTCGCCGTGCTGGCGCATGAACTCCGTGAAGCGGTCCTGGGTGTCCTCGCCGCGGGCGTCCGCCTCGAGCAGCTCGTTGAGGTCGCGGACCATGTCGCGCACCCGCGCCATGTCGTCGGGAGTGGCGCCCTCCAGCGCCTGCTTCATCCCGCGGAACTGCGCGTCGAGCACCTCCCGGCGCAGCAGGTCGGCGATCTGTTCGTAGGTCTCCCGGGCCTGCCGCGAGCGCCAGTCGTAGTCGGCCAGCTCGCGGACGGCACGGGCCGGGTCCGAGGGCAGGCCGTCAAGCTCCGCCTCGCGCATCCGCGCCTCGTCCGCCGGGTCGGGGAACAGCGCGGCCCGCTCCTGCCCGACGGCGGTGTCGAGCAGGCGGCGGACCTCCTCCAGCGTCCCGTCGAGGCGGCCGCGGGAACGGGCCTCCCGACGGCGGCGCTCCACCGCGCGGCGAAGGTCGTCCAAGCCGCGGCGGTTCGGCATGCCGCGGCGCAGCAGGGCCTCGAGGGCCTCCCGGGGCGTGCGCCCCTCGAGGATCTCGCGGGACATCTCGTCCACGGCATCCGTCGCCGCGAACGGGGACGCGAGCGGGTCGGGCCCGCCGTCCCACGGGCCGTATCGGAACTGTCCGGAACTCACCGGTGCCTCCTAGCCCCCATAGAACGCCTGGCCCCCGGAGACCGTCTGGCACCCGTGGACCGTCTGGCCCCGTAGACCGCCTAGCCCCCGTAGACCGTCCGGCCGGGAAGCTCCTCCTTGGCCAGGCGCCGGTTGAGGTGCAGGCCTTCCATCGCCAGCTCCAGGGCCGCGGCGGCCAGGCCGGGCGACTCCGCGCCATCGACATCCAACCGGTTGAGGATCGCGGCCAGCCCCGGCACCGGGCCGATCCGGCGCAGCAGCTCGGTGGCCGGGACGAGATCGCCCGTCTCCACCGCCCCGTCGCGCTCGAAGCGCTCCTGGAGGCCCGAGAGGTCGGACCCGGCCAGCTTGGCGCGGAAGGTCTCGGCGATCGCCCGCCGCAACAGCAGCGCCAGGACGTCGTCCTCACGCCCTTCCTCCAGCTGGTCGAACTCGACCTTGCCCCGCACCGCCGGGACGATCGCGGCCAGGTCGACGACCCGGGCCGTCGCCGTCTCCTCACCGGTCAGGGCGGCCCTGCGCACGGCCGAGGCCGCGACGGTCTCCGCGGCAGCCACCGCGAGCCGGGCGGAGACGCCGGAACGCTGGTCGACCTGCGGGGCCTCACGCACCAGCCGGGTGAAGCGGGCGACCACCTCGATGAGGTGGTCGGGCAGCTCGGGCGTGCCCAGCGGCGAGCCGGCCCAGGAGATGACCGCCTCCTGGCGGATCAGCCGCAGCTCGTCGTCGAGGCGCAGCGGGTAGTGGGTGCGGACCTCGGCACCGAAGCGGTCCTTGAGCGGGGTGATGATGCGCCCGCGGTTGGTGTAGTCCTCCGGGTTCGCCGAGGCGACCAGGAGCAGGTCGAGGGGAAGCCGCAGCATGTAGCCACGGACCTGGATATCCCGCTCCTCGAGCACGTTGAGCAGCGCCACCTGGATGCGCTCGGCCAGGTCGGGCAGCTCGTTCACGCTGAAGATGCCGCGGTTGGTCCGGGGGACCAGCCCGTAGTGCACCGTCTCCGGGTCGCCGAGCGTGCGGCCCTCGGCGACCTTGACCGGGTCGACGTCGCCGATGAGGTCACCGACGCTCGTGTCCGGGGTCGCGAGCTTCTCACCGAACCGCTCGGAGCGGTGCCGCCAGGTGATCGGCAGCTTCTCGCCCACCTCGGCGAGCAGCAACCGGCAGCGGCCGCAGACCGGCGCGTATGGATGATCGTTGATCTCGCATCCGGCGACGGACGGCGACCACTCGTCGAGCAGGCCGACCAGGGTGCGGATCAGCCGCGTCTTGCCCTGGCCACGTTCGCCGAGGAACACGATGTCGTGCCCGGCGAGCAGGGCCCGTTCGACCTGGGGGAGAACGGTGTCGTCGAATCCCACGATGCCCGGGAAGCGGTCCTCGTCCGACCGCATCCGGGCCAGCAGGTTGCCCCGCAGCTCGGCTCGGACCGACCGGTGCACATGACCGGAACGGCGCAGGTCGGCCAGGGTGATCACGGTCGGCGGGGGCCCGGACGCAGGCGGGTCGGCCGTCGCGGGGACCGCCGCGCCGGCGGCGGTCTGGTGCGTCGGAGGCGTGGACGGACTGTGCGGAGCCGGCGGATCTGCCACCAGCCGACGGTACGTCCACACCGGCCCGCGCGCAGCGGAGTGGGAGGCCGTCCGCTTATGGCGTAGTCGCCCCGGCAGCCCCGGCAGCCCCGGCAGCCCCGGCAGCCCCGGCAGCCCGGGCCGCGCTCACGGCGAGTACGGCGAGACCGAGACGATCTCCACCTTGGCCGCACGTCCGTTGGGCAGCGTGTACGTGACCGTCTCGCCGGCCTTGTGGCCGGTGACGGCGCCGCCGAGAGGAGAGGCGGGGGAGAAGACCTCGATGCTGGCGCTGTGATCCTCACGTGAGCCGATGAGGAACCGCTCGGTCTCCTTCTCGCCGGGAAACCGGATCTCGACGATGGTGCCGGGGCCGGCCTCGCCGGACGCGGCACGCGAGGACTCGCCGACGCTGGCGTCGCGCAGCAGATCCATGAGCTGGCGGATGCGGGCCTCCTGCTTGCCCTGCTCCTCCTTGGCCGCGTGGTAGCCGCCGTTCTCCTTCAGGTCGCCCTCCTCGCGGGCGGCCTCGATCTTCGCGGCGATCTCCGTACGCCAGGTGCCCGTGAGGTAGTCCAGCTCGGAGCGAAGTCGGTCGTAGGCCTCCTGGGTGAGCCAGGTCTGCTGCGTCACGCGTCACGCTCCTCGAGGGATACAAAGTTCTTACTTTAACGGAGGGAGCATTGGCTCCCGGCCGCTCCGCCACACGGTCCACCACCGCGCGCGGATCCGCCCCCGGCCGGCGCGGCGGCCGGCGCGGGATCAGGCCGAGCGGGTGATCCGGCAACTCCCGACGCCGTTCCCGGCCGCCAGGCCGTCCGTGAGGACAACCGGTGCGGCGCCGCTGCGGCCGTCGCGGGCGGCCGGGCCGACGACGATGTCGGGCCTTCGGCCGGATTCCGGCGGGCCGGCGGGCAGCCTGCCGGTCGGGCGACCGTGCGTCTTCGGGGCGGTACGTCACCGCCGATCGTGCGTCTCGGGTTCGGGCGTCATCGGAGTGTGCGCGGACTGTGCATTCTGCCACGGCGCTCGGTAACATTTCCAGATCGCACGTGAACTGGGTCTCCTTCTCTGACCGTTCTCCGGATACGCGCCGCCCGTCGGCCGGCCCCGTCCGTTCCGTTCCGCGGCGATGCGCGCCGGTCCGGCGGCCGTCGTCGTCCGTCCCATTCGTCAGCCACAATGGGGCGCATGCTCCCGGCCGACGAGGAGCGCGGGCTGCGGCTCATGGCCGTCCACGCGCATCCCGATGACGAGTCCAGCAAGGGCGCGGCGACGATGGCGCGCTACTCCCACGAGGGCGTCGAGGTGCTGGTGGTCACGTGTACCGGCGGTGAGGCGGGCAGCATCCTCAATCCGGCCATGGACACGCCCGCGAACCTCGCCCGGATGCCACAGGTCCGGCAGGAGGAGATGGAGCGGGCCCGGAAGATCCTCGGCGTGCGCCAGGAGTGGCTCGGGTTCGTCGACTCCGGGCTGCCCGAAGGTGACCCGCCGCCGCCGCTGCCCGAGGGGACGTTCGCCACGCTGGACGTCACCGAGGCCGCCCGCCCGCTGGTGCGTCTGATCCGGCAGTTCCGCCCGCAGGTCCTGACGACCTACGACGAGAACGGCGGCTATCCCCACCCGGACCACATCATGACGCACCGGATCAGCGTCGAGGCGTTCGAGGCGGCCGGCGACCCGCAGCGCTACCCGGAGGTGGGCGCCGACGTGGGCCTGGCCCCCTGGCAGCCGCTGAAGCTCTACTACCACCTCACCTTCCACAAGGACCGCATCCTTGCCCTGCACCAGGGAATGCTGGCCGCGGGGCTGGAGTCGCCCTACACGAAGCGGCTGGGCGAGTGGATCGACCGGGCCGAGGACGCGGGCCGGCTGACCACCCGGGTGCGCTGCGACGACTGGTTCGAGGTGCGTGACCGCGCCCTGCTGGCGCACACCAGCCAGGTGGATCCGACCGGGCCGTGGTTCCAGGTGCCGCTCGCCCTGCAGCGGGAGGCCTGGCCCACCGAGGACTACCAGCTCGCCCGGTCCCTGATCGAGGTCGGTGTGCTTCCCGAGAACGATCTGTTCAACGGCGTCCGCTGAGGGCGCCCCGCGGCCTGCGGTGCCTGCCGTGGCCGGCGGGTGCCGCCGCGCGGCGCGCCGCGGCGGCGGGTGAACGTAAGGTCGGCTGACGGACGGACGTCGCGATGTGCGGGCGTACGGGAACGTTGGGGAACTGACGGAACGGACAGGAGGTGCCGGTCGATGTCTGACACGCCCGGCGGACTGCGGCTCGCCGCGGAGATAGGCACGGGCACCAGCGGTGCCCTGGTGGTCTTCGCACTGATCCTCGCGTCGGTTGCGCTCTTCGTGTTCCTCTCGCGGAGCCTGCGCAGGATGCGCGCGAACGTCGCCAGCGGAGAGTTCGGGTCGGGCCCCGCCGCCAGGCCGGCGGCTCCCGGCGGCCCGGCGCCGGGGTCCACCAGCGCGGGCGACGGCTCGGGCTCAGGAGCAGGCGTCGGGGAGGCCGGTGCCGCGCCCGGCGGTGACCGGGCCGCCACGGTGGCGACCACCTCCGCCGGGGCGACCACCTCCGCCGGGGCGGCCGGGACGGGCACGCTCCCGCGTCAGCGCGAGGGAAAGGGCACCGGGGAGGATGCCGGCTCCGACCCGGCCTGACCGGGGTCGCTAGTCGTCGGCGCCGGGGGTTCGGCCGCCGCGCTGCCGCTTGACCTGTGCCCGCCGCTTCTTCCCGGCGAGCCTGCGCTCGACCGAGCCGCGGGTCGGGTTGGTGGGTCGCCGGGAGCGCGGCGGCGGGGCGGTGGCCTCCCGCAGGGCGGCCGCCAGCCGCTCCAGCGCCGCCTCCCGGTTGCGCAGCTGCGACCGGTGCTCGGACGCGGCCATGGTGAGCACCCCGCCGACCAGCCGGCTCCCGAGCCGGGACACCGCCCGGCTCCGCAGCTGCTCCGGCACCGACGGCGAGCCCGCCACGTCGAACAGCAGCTCCACCCGGCTGTCGGACGTGTTCACCGACTGCCCGCCCGGGCCGCTGGACCGGGAGTACCGCCACGTCAGCTCGCCGGCCGGGATCCTGAAACCCGGCCGGATCACCAGGACATCCGGCAGCATCATCACATCGTGCCAGGCCGCGCCGGGGGAGTCCCGGGGATTTCGCCCCGGGACCCGCGGCGCCGTCAGCCCAGCGCGATGTTGACGATCCGGCCGGGGACCACGATGAGGCGCTTCACGGTCCGGCCGGAGGTGTGCCGGGCGTAGTCCTCGTGGGCCTCGAGTGCCTGGCGCACCGCGGCCTCGTCCGCGTCGGGCGTGACATCGATCGTGAACCGCACCTTGCCGTTGACCTGCACCGGCATCCGTACCGTCGAGGCGGCGGCGAGCGTCTCGTCCCCTTCGGGGAAGGGCACCGCGGAGACCGAGCCGGTGTGCCCGAGCCGGCTCCACAGCTCCTCGGCGAGGTGCGGCGCGAGCGGTGCTGTCATCAGCACCATCGCCTCCGCCAGCTCGCGGGGCGGCCCGTCGAGGCCGGCGCCGAAGTGCTTGCTGGCCAGGTTGGTCAGCTCGATCAGCCGGGCCACCGCGGTGTTGAACCGCAGCTCGGCGTAGTCGGCCCGGACGGTCAGGATCGTCCGGTGCAGTGCCTGGGTGACCTCGTCGCCGAGCGCGGCGTCGCGGACCCGGGGGGCACCCGTCTCCTCATCGATGATGTTGCGCCAGAGCCGCTGCAGGAACCGGTAGGAGCCGACGATGTCGTCGGTGCGCCACGGGCGGTGGGCGTCGAGCGGGCCCATGGCCATCTCGTACACGCGCAGCGTGTCGGCCCCGTAGCTGTCGTACATCTCGTCGGGGCTGACGCTGTTCTTGAGGCTCTTGCCCATCTTCCCGGAGCGCCGGTTGACCGGTGCGCCCTCGTGGCGGTACGTCCCGTCCTCGTCGCGGACGACCTCGGCGGCGGCGACGTACATGCCCCGCTCGTCGGTGAAGGCGTCCGCCTGGATGTAGCCCTGGTTGTAGAGGCGCTTGAACGGCTCCCGGGTGGAGACCAGACCCAGGTCGTACAGCACCTTGTGCCAGAAGCGGGCGTAGAGCAGGTGCAGCACGGCGTGCTCGACACCGCCGACGTACAGGTCGACGCCGCCGTCGCCGGCGGACGCGCGCTCCGGGTGCATCCAGTACCGCTCGACGGTCGGGTCGACGAAGCTCTCGGTGTTCGTCGGGTCGAGGTAGCGCAGGTAGTACCAGCAGGAGCCGGCCCACTGCGGCATCGTGTTCGTCTCGCGCCGGTACGGGCGCGGGCCGTCGCCCAGGTCGAGCGTGACCGTGGTCCACTCGGCGGCCCTCGCCAGCGGCGGGACGGGTTCGCTCGCGTCGTCGTCCGCCATCGCCCGCGGCCGGAAGTCGGTCATCTCGGGCAGCTCGACGGGCAGCAGGTGCTCGGGCACGGCCAGCGGCGAGCCGTTGTCGTCGTAGACGATCGGGAACGGCTCGCCCCAGTAGCGCTGGCGGGAGAACAGCCAGTCGCGCAGCCGGTAGGAGCGGGTCGCGCGGCCGCGGCCGGCGTCCTCCAGCCAGCCGATCGTCGTCTTGACCGCCTCGCCCTTCGACAGCCCGGCCAGCGCCGGCAGGTCGGGCGGGCCGGGCAGGTAGGCGCCCTCGCCGGCGAACGACTCCGGCCAGGACGCCGCCGGCGCCCCGGCGGGCAGCCCGCGCTCGGTGAGCCAGGCCGCACCGGGATCCAGCACGGCCACGACGGGCAGGCCGAACTCGCGGGCGAAGGAGAAGTCCCGCTCGTCGTGCGCCGGTACCGCCATGATCGCGCCGGTGCCGTAGCCGAGCAGCACGTAGTCGGCCAGGAAGACCGGGATCGTCCCGCCGCCGACCGGGTTGGTCACGTACGTCCCGGTGAACACGCCGGTGCGGTCGATCTCGGCCCCGCCGCGCTGGCGGTCGGTACGCCGGCCGGCGAAGGTGCGGTAGGCGTCGACGGCGGCCCGCGGGGTCCACTGCTCGTCGGGTGTGCCGGCGGGGCGGTCCTGCCCGAACCGCCAGCCGGCGGGGGTGCCCGCGGGCCAGGTGCCCGCGGTCAGCGCGTCGACGAGCGGGTGCTCGGGCGCCAGGACCAGGAAGCTCGCGCCGGGCAGTGTGTCCGGCCGGGTGGTGTAGACCTCGATGTCGACGCCCGCCCCGCCGCCGGCCGCGGTGGAGAAGCGGACGGTGGCGCCGTCACTGGGCCCGATCCAGTTCCGCTGCATCTGCTTGATGGAGTCGGGCCAGTCGACCAGGTCGAGGTCGGACATCAGCCGGTCGGCGTAGGCGGTGATCCGCATCATCCACTGGCGCAGCGGGCGCCGGTAGACCGGATAGTTGCCGATGTCGCTGCGCCCCTCGGGCGTGACCTCCTCGTTGGCCAGCACCGTGCCCAGGCCGGGGCACCAGTTCACCAGCTCCTCGGAGATGTAGGTCAGCCGGTGCGCGTCGAGGACGCGACGCCGCTCGGCCGGCGTCAGCTCGGCCCACTCGGCGCGGCGCGGGTTCGCGTCGAGGCTGGCCGGGCCGGCGGCGGAGCGCCGCCCGCTCTCGAACTCCTCGACCAGCTCCTCGATCGGGCGGGCCCGCCCGGCGGCCTCGTCGTACCAGCTCCCGAAGATCTTCAGGAAGATCCACTGGGTCCACCGGTAGTACGCGGTGTCCGTGGTGGCGATCTCGCGGCGGGTGTCGTGGCCCAGGCCCAGCCGGCCGAGCTGGCGCCGCATGTTCGCGATGTTCGCCTCGGTCGTCACCCGCGGGTGCTGGCCGGTGTTGATGGCGTACTGCTCGGCCGGCAGCCCGAACGCGTCGTAGCCGAAGGTGTGCAGGACGTGCCGGCCGTTCATCCGCAGGAAGCGGGCGAAGACGTCCGAGCCGATGTAGCCCAGTGGGTGGCCCACATGCAGACCCGTGCCGCTCGGGTACGGGAACATGTCCAGCACGTAGAACGGGTCGCGCCCACGGACCGCGTCGAAGCCGCCGGAGAGCGGACCGGTCGGGTTGGGTGACTCGAAGGTGCCCTCGTCGAGCCACCGCCGCTGCCAGTTCCGTTCGATCTCGGCGGCGAGCCGGGAGTCGTACCGGTGGGGCAGGTCGCCGTCGCCGCCCGCGGGTGCCGCAGGGGTGTCGCGCTCGGTGGGCTCGTTCATGGCTGGTCGCATCCCAAGGCATCGATCACTGTTGACCCGCTCCCGCTCGCGCGCCCGGTCGGTGCCGGGCGACCGCGGAGCCGGCCGGGGCCGTGGGCCCGGGCGGCGGTCCTGGCGGTGGCGCCGGTCGCGGACCGGGGCGGGTGAGCGGCGGGGATCACCTCTGGCGTCCAGCGTATCCGGGCCGCCCCGATCGTTGCCGGCGGCGCCGTTCGTTGCCGCGGCGCCGCGGTGACCGGCCCGTCGCCGGTGGCATGGTGGTGCGGTGCCCAACAAGCTCGCGGAGCAGACGTCCCCCTATCTCCTGCAGCACGCCGACAACCCGGTCGACTGGTGGCCGTGGGGGCCCGAGGCCTTCGCCGAGGCCACGGCCCGCGGGGTGCCGGTGCTGCTCTCGGTCGGCTACGCCTCCTGCCACTGGTGCCACGTCATGGCGCACGAGTCGTTCGAGGACGCCGAGATCGCCGCGTACATGAACGAGCACTTCGTCAACATCAAGGTCGACCGGGAGGAGCGCCCCGACGTCGACTCGGTCTACATGGACGTCACGGTCGCGCTCACCGGGCACGGCGGCTGGCCGATGACGGTCTTCCTCACCCCCAGGGCGGAGCCGTTCTTCGCCGGCACCTACTTCCCGCCGCGCCCGCAGCGGGGGCAGACGTCCTTCCCGCAGCTGATGACGGCCATCGCCGACGCCTGGACGCAGCGCCGGGCGGAGGTCGAGGAGTCCGGCGCGGACATCGCCCGCCGGCTCGCGGAGATCGTCGCGCTGCCCGGCGGCGCCGCCGGGGGCGGGGCGGCACCGGTGGTCACCGCCGAGCTGCTCGACGGCGCGGTCGCCGGCCTGGCCGAGAAGTTCGACGCCCGGCACGGTGGCTTCGGCGCCCGGCCGAAGTTCCCGCCGTCGATGGTGGCGGAGCTGCTGCTCCGGCACTGGGCACGCACCGGCGACCCGCAGGCGCTGGCGATGGTGGTGACGACCTGCGAGCGGATGGCCCGCGGCGGCATCTACGACCAGCTCGCCGGCGGTTTCGCCCGGTACAGCGTCGACGACACCTGGACCGTCCCGCACTTCGAGAAGATGCTCTACGACAACGCCCAGCTGCTGCGGGTCTACCTGCACCTGTGGCGGGCGACCGGCTCGCCGCTGGCCGAGCGCGTCGTCCGGGAGACCGCCGAGTTCCTGCTCACCGACCTGCGCACCCCTGAGGGCGGCTTCGCCTCCGCCCTCGACGCCGACGCCGTTCCCGCCGGGCAGCCGGGCGCGCACGCCGAGGAGGGCGCCTCCTACTCGTGGACGCCCGCGCAGCTGGCGGACGTCCTCGGGCCGCAGGACGGGCCCTGGGCGGCCCAGGTCCTGGGAGTCACCGAGGCCGGGACGTTCGAGCACGGCACCTCCGTCCTGATGCTTCCCGCGGACCCGGACGACCCGGCCCGGTTCGCCCGCATCCGCGCCGCGCTCGCCGCCGCGCGGGCGGGCCGGCCGCAGCCCGCCCGCGACGACAAGATCGTCTCGGCCTGGAACGGGATGGCCGTCGCGGCGCTCGCCGAGGCCGGCGCGCTGTTCGCCGAACCGTCCTGGGTGGAGGCCGCGACCAGGGCAGCCACGCTGCTGCGGGACGTCCACCTGCACGAGGGGCGGCTGTGGCGGACCAGTCGCGACTCTCGCCGGGGGCCCGGAGCGGGAGTACTGGAGGACTACGGGTGCGTGGCCGAGGGCTTCCTCGCCCTGCACCAGGTGACCGCCGACCAGAGCTGGCTGACCCTCGCCGGCGAGCTGCTGGACGTCGTCCGGGCCCGTTTCGCCGCGCCGGACGGCGGTTTCTTCGACACCGCGGACGACGCCGAGGCGCTGTTGCGCCGGCCGCGCGAGTCCTCCGACTCGGCCACCCCGTCCGGGCAGGCAGCCGTCGCCGGTGCTCTGGTGACCTACGCGGCGCTGACCGGGTCGGCCGAGCACCGTGACGCCGGGCTGACGACGGTCGGACTGCTCACCCCCCTGCTCGAACGGGACGCCCGCTTCGCCGGCTGGGCGGGCGCGGTGGCCGAGGCGGTGCTGGCCGGCCCGGCGGAGGTCGCCGTCGTCGGCCGGCCTGACCTGGAGCGGCTGGCCAGGCTCGGAACCGCGCCCGGCGCGGTCGTCGTCACCGCCGGCCCCCTCACCGAGGGCCGGGACGTCCCGGCTGTCTATGTGTGCCGGGACTTCGTCTGCGACCTGCCCGTGACGACGGCCGAGGAGGTCCGCGCGAAGCTCGGCGTCCGCCTGCCCGGGTGACCCGGGTGACCCGGGTGACCCGGGCGACCCGGGTGACCCGGGCGACCCGGGCGACCCGGGTGACCAGGGTGACCCGGGTCGCGTTCGCTGAGACCGAAACCGGCTGGCCGGGCCCGATCGCGAGTGTGAGCATTCTGATGTAAGCGTGTAATCAGAACCGATGGGGCCAGTAGCGTGACGGGGGACGGCCGGCGGCCGGGCGCCTGGTCTCCGGCCGCACGTGTGCCGGCAGGTGCCGTCGGGTGTCGGTGGGTGTCGGTGGGTGCCGTCGACCAGTGAGGGGACTGTGATGGCCGGTCTTCGAGGGCGTGGGCCTGCGCGGGGAGGCGACAGCGGCGACGCCGTCTCCGCGGACGAGGTCGCGGCGTGGTTCACCGCCCGGGTACCCGAGGGCTGGTTCACCGGCCCGCCCAGAGTGACGGTCGACCGGGACGAGATCACGGTCGTCGGCGCGCTGCCTCCGGGAGATCCGCACTCCGGCGACCTGGCGGCCGGGCCGGGCCCGGTGGCTGGCGGAGCGGGGCGGAGCCGGCGCTTCCGGGAGGAGACCCGGGACGCCCGCATCGAACTCGCCCGCGACGCCGAGCACCAGTTCGGCCGCAAGGTGTCCTGGGGCGTCTCCCTCGGCGGGGGCACCGAGTTGTTCACGACGTTGTCCGTTCCGGTGATGACCCGTCTTCGGCAACCGGAACGACAGGTTCTGGACACCCTCGTTGATTCGGGAGTCGCGCGCAGCCGAAGCGAGGCCCTTGCCTGGTGCGTCCGGCTGGTCGGCGAGAACGCCGACGAGTGGCTCGCCCGGTTGCGTGAAGCCATGGAAAAGGTCGAGCAGATCCGGGCGGAAGGCCCGGGGATTTAACGCTCCGGGCATCTGCGGGCGGATTTCGTCACGCTGCGTCGGGCCGGGCGGGGCGGTCTGTCGTACGCGCCTCCGAGGGCGCCGCCGGGCCGGGTGAAACAGAAATCACCCCCCCGTCACGGGTGCGGGTGGCGTTCCGCGCTCAGGTGACGTTCCGCATTCGTGCGTTGCTGAGTGTGCGCGGGCGACTCAGCCCAGCATTGCGATCATCAGGGCGATGTAGTGGCAGCAGGCGGCGACCAGAGTGAAGGCGTGGAACACCTCGTGGTAACCGAACGTGGTCGGTGCGGGGTCCGGCCGGCGTGTGGCGTAGACCACCGCACCGAGGCTGTAACACGCGCCGCCGACCAGGAGCAGCACGATTGCCGCCACTCCGGCCTGGTGGAGCAGTTCGGGCAGGACGAACACGGCCACCCAGCCGAGCGCGATATAGAGCGGGATGATCAGGTAGCGCGGGGAGTGCAGCCAGAGCATGCGAAGCAGCACGCCGAGGGCCGCGCCGCCCCAGACGACGCCCAGCACGATCCGGGCGGTCCGCTCGGGCATCGCGATGAGCGCGAACGGTGTGTAGGTGCCGGCGATGAAGACGAAGATCATCGAGTGGTCGAGGCGCTTCATCAGCGACCGCGTGCGTGAGGTCGACCACACTTTTCGGTGATAGAGGGCACTGGTTCCGAACAGTGCCGCAATACTGACGGCGTAAACCGCCACACCCAGGCGGGCCCTCAGTGTCGTGGCCAGTGTCAACGCTATGACGCCGAGTGCGAGGCTCACGGGGAAAGCTCCGGCGTGTAGCCACCCCCGCATGCGTGGTCGCACCAGGTCACGCGGATGGGTGTTCAGTGGTGCACCGGTGGAGCCCAGGGTCTGACGCGCGAGGGTGGCCACAGGGGAGAACGATATCGGGTCGCCATCGAGGTCACGAAGCGGAGCGGGCCAGTGCCCGTCGGTCCGTCCCGGTGCGTGATGGATCCTACGTTTCCGCGCACTGCCTACCGCGCGACTCTGCACCGAAAGCGCGGTACAGTCTAATGATCCTGAACGCGGCCTCGAACTGCCCCGTTTCCCGCAGGTTTGTACCTGGGTGTCTGGTGGTGTTCGGGTGCGAACGCGGCACCTGGCTACGGCACTCGCACACGGGACGAGAACGCGACAGGTTCAACTCGACCGGAGGTGTGAGCTGTGACGACCGCGGCACAGATTCCCGGGCTGGATGCCGCCCCCACCAAGCACGCCAGGCTGATCGCCTGGGTGCGTGAGATCGCCGAACTCACCCAGCCGGACCGTATTGAGTGGTGCGACGGCTCGGAGTCCGAGTTCGATCGGCTGACCTCGCTTCTCACCGAGAAGGGCACACTGGTCCGGCTGGCCGACAAGAAACGCCCGAACAGCTTCTATGCGGCGTCGGATCCCAACGACGTCGCGCGGG
The DNA here is from genome assembly GCF_041008525.1 of Parafrankia sp. FMc2. NCBI lineage: Bacteria > Bacillati > Actinomycetota > Actinomycetes > Frankiales > Frankiaceae > Parafrankia > Parafrankia sp. FMc2. The sequence goes on from NZ_JBFLUG010000002.1 coordinate 144,595, forward strand.
TGGAGGACCGGACGTTCATCTGTTCGGAAAAGGCGGAGGACGCCGGCCCGACGAACAACTGGCTGGACCCCGCAGAGATGCGGGCAAAGCTGGGCGAACTGTTCGCCGGGAGCATGCGCGGGCGGACGATGTATGTCGTTCCCTTCTGCATGGGGCCGCTCGGGTCGCACATCTCCGCGCTCGGGGTCGAAATCACGGACTCGCCATATGTCGTCATCTCGATGCGCACGATGACCCGTATGGGAACGCCGGCCCTTGAACAGCTCGGCGAGGATGGTTTCTTCGTCCCGGCGGTGCATTCACTGGGCGCTCCGCTGGAGCCGGGCGCGAAAGACGTCCCGTGGCCGTGTAACACGACGAAGTACATCTCGCACTTTCCGGAGACCCGGGAGATCTGGTCGTACGGGTCGGGCTACGGCGGTAACGCCCTGCTCGGCAAGAAGTGCTACGCCCTGCGTATCGCGTCGGTCATGGCACGTGACCAGGGTTGGCTCGCGGAGCACATGCTGATCCTCAAGCTGACCTCGCCGCAGGGGAAGGTCCACTTCGTGGCCGCGGCCTTCCCGTCGGCGTGCGGCAAGACCAACCTGGCGATGCTGATCCCGACCCTGCCCGGCTGGAAGGCCGAGACGGTCGGTGACGACATCGCCTGGATGCGCTTCGGTGAGGACGGTCGGCTCTACGCCGTGAACCCGGAGGCGGGCCTGTTCGGCGTGGCTCCCGGCACCGGTGAGGAGACCAACCCGAACGCCGTGAAGACCCTCTGGGGTAACGCGGTGTTCACGAACGTCGCCCGCACCGACGACGGCGACGTCTGGTGGGAGGGCCTGACCGCGGACAAGCCCGCGCACCTGATCGACTGGAAGGGCCGGGACTGGACCCCCGAGTCGGCGGAGCCGGCGGCCCACCCGAACGCCCGGTTCACCGTTCCGGCCAGCCAGTGCCCGACCATGGCGCCGGAGTGGCAGGACCCGGCGGGCGTGCCGATCTCGGCGATCCTGTTCGGCGGCCGCCGTGCGACGGCCGTCCCGCTGGTGACCGAGGCTCCGGACTGGCAGCGCGGTGTCTTCTTCGGCTCGATCGTCGCCTCCGAGACGACCGCCGCCCAGGCAGGCGCCATCGGCAAGCTGCGGCGCGACCCGTTCGCGATGCTGCCGTTCTGCGGTTACAACATGGCCGACTACTTCGCCCACTGGCTGGAGATCGGCAAGCGTGCCGAGTCGGGCAAGCTCCCGCGGATCTACTACGTCAACTGGTTCCGCAAGAGCCCCGAGGGTCGCTTCCTGTGGCCAGGGTTCGGCGAGAACAGCCGGGTGCTGGCCTGGATCGCCGCTCGTCTCGAAGGCACGGCAGAGGGTGTCGAGACGCCGCTGGGCATCCTGCCCGCGCCGGGCGAACTGCCCATCGAGGGCCTGGACGTCCCCGCTGCCGACCTCGAGACGCTGCTGAGCGTCGACACCGAGGTGTGGCGGCAGGAGGCGGAGCTGATCCCCGAGCACTACAAGACCTTCGGTGACCGCCTGCCGGAGGAGCTGTGGGCTGAGCACGAGGCTCTGATCAAGCGCCTCAACGGCTGAGAACTCCGGCGACCCGCTCGCCCATCCCCGTCGACGAACCGGCGCCCGCGATCATTCGCGGGCGCCGGTTCGTCGTTGCTGGTCCAGGGGATGAACGGTGGGTCAACGGTGATGCGTGCCCGGAGTGGTGCCTGGCTCCGTCGGGCCAGCGAGCGGTGGGGCCCAGCTCACGGTGGCGAGCGTCTCATCGCGGCGGGATGCCCGGACCTCCGCTGTTGTGTCATCTGAGAAGAACCGCGCGGTTTCGTACCGTGAGATTCTTCGCAGACGGTGACGAGTGGCCGGCGATCGTCGAGCATAGACCACGAAGGGCACACAAAGACAAGCGAAGCGTGTTGTAAGAAGTTGGTCGCCATCTTGCGGGGTGACGGCTAACGTGAGAGCCCTAGCGTCTCAAGTCGTGGTCCGACATCGGGTCGGCCACTCGGGAGGCCCCTCGGTGCCGCAGTTGCGACAACGCCAGGAGGCCGGTACCCGGCCCCTGACCAGGGGCCCGGTCCCGGATACCTCCGAGTAGGCGGGTGGGCGTGTGCCACGAACGCATGTCGTCGACACAAGCGTGCTGCTCTCTGATCCTGGCGCGCTGCTGCGGTTCGCGGAGCACAATGTCGTGCTCCCCCTGGTCGTCATAGGGGAGCTGGAAGCCAAGCGGAACCATCCGGAACTGGGCTGGTTCGCCCGGGAGGCCCTGCGCATCCTGGACGACCTCCGGATCCGTCACGGGCGGCTGGACATGCCGCTGCCACTGGAGTCCGGTGGGACGCTTCGGGTCGAACTTAACCACACCGACTCGTCCGTACTTCCACCGGGGTTCCGCGTGGACGACAACGACTCCAGGATCCTCTCGGTGGCACTCAACCTCGCCGGCGAAGGCGCCGACGTCGTGCTGGTCACCAAGGACCTCCCGCTGCGCGTGAAGGCATCCGTCGTCGGGCTCGCCGCGGAGGAGTACCAGGCGCTGTCACCGGTCGACAGCGGCTGGAGTGGCATGGCGGAGCTGACCCTCGACCAGGACGACCTCGACCGCCTGTACGCCAAGGAGCTGGTCGAGCCCCCGGAGGCGGCTGATCTGCCCTGCCACACCGGGCTCGTGCTCACCACCGCCGGCGGCAGCGCCTCCGCCCTCGGCCGCGTCACCGCCGACAAGACCATCCAGCTCGTGCGCGGTGACCGGGACGCCTTCGGCCTGCACGGCCGCTCCGCGGAGCAGCGCGTCGCGCTCGACCTGCTGCTCGACAACGAGATCGGCATCGTCTCCCTCGGTGGCCGCGCCGGGACGGGCAAGTCCGCCCTCGCGCTGTGCGCCGGCCTGGAGGCGGTCATGGAGCGCCGGCTGCACCGCCGGGTCGTCGTCTTCCGCCCGCTCTACGCCGTCGGCGGCCAGGATCTCGGCTACCTGCCCGGCAGCGAGAACGAGAAGATGGCACCCTGGGCGCAGGCCGTCTTCGACACCCTCGGCGCGCTGGTGTCGCCCGAGGTCATCGAGGAGATCGTCGACCGGGGCATGCTGGAGGTCCTCCCGCTGACCCACATCCGCGGGCGTTCCCTGCACGACGCCTTCGTGATCGTGGACGAGGCCCAGTCGTTGGAACGCGGGGTCCTGCTCACCGTGCTGTCCCGGCTCGGCCAGGGGTCGCGGGTCGTGCTGACCCACGACGTCGCCCAGCGCGACAACCTGCGGGTCGGCAGGCACGACGGGGTCGCCTCGGTCATCGAGACGCTCAAGGGCCACCCCCTGTTCGCCCACATCACCCTCACCCGGTCGGAGCGGTCGCCGATCGCCGCTCTGGTCACGACCATGCTTGAGGATCTCGTGCTCTGATCGGACCGGATCGGCCGGACTGGTCCAGACTGGCCTAAACCCCCAACAGCACATCGCGATGGCCTCGTCGCTGGTAGTGGCAGGCGACGGGGCCGGACCGGGGGCGGCCCGGTGCGAGCCGCGGGCACCCACGGCCGGCGGGTGCTGCCACCGACGCGGGAACTAAGCGGGCGGCGCGGTGGTTGTGCGGGGAGAAGCCCGGAGGTGGTTCGTGATGTTCTTCGGTCGCCACAAGACGACCCTGCCGACGGCCGAGCAGGCACTGCCCGGCCGTACCGTTCCGATCTTCACCGGTCCTGACCGCCACACCGTTCTCGGGACGTCCCTGCTCGGCCCCTTCCCGGAAGGGCTGGAGACCGCGGTGTTCGGCATGGGCTGTTTCTGGGGCGCCGAGCGGAAGTTCTGGCAGGTGCCCGGCGTGTACTCCACCTCCGTCGGTTACGCGGGTGGGATCACGCCGCACCCGACCTACGAGGAGACCTGCTCCGGGCAGACCGGCCACACCGAGGCCGTGCTCGTCGTCTTCGACCCGGCGAAGGTCAGCTACGACGAGCTGCTGCGTGTCTTCTGGGAGGGCCACGACCCGACCCAGGGCATGCGGCAGGGCAACGACGTCGGCACCCAGTACCGCTCGGCGATCTACACGACGACCGACCTGCAGGCCACGGCGGCGGCCGCGAGCCGGGAGGCGTTCCAACGCGTCCTCGACGCCGCCGGCTACCCGCAGATCACCACCGAGATCGCGCCGGCCGGCCCGTTCTACTACGCCGAGGAGTACCACCAGCAGTACCTCTCGGAGAGCAAGAACCCGCACGGTTACTGCGGGCTCGGCGGGACCGGCCTGTCCTGCCCCGTCGGCGTCGCGTCAGCGGAGTCCTGAGCGATTCGTCGGCCGGTTGCACCGGGTGCCCTGACGGGGCTACGACCGCGGTTCGTGGGCGCCTCGTGCGGACCCGCCCCGCGCGAGCGCGGCCAGGCCGGCGCGGACGGCGGCGGCGGTCTGGTCGAGTTCGGCGCGGTCGCGGATCTCCCAGTGCGCGTCGATGCGGAACGTGTCGCCGGTGAAGCGTGGGAACACGTGCAGATGGAGGTGGAAGACCTCCTGGAAGGCGGCCTCGCCGTCGGCGAGGAAGACGTTGACTCCCTCGCACCGCAGCCCGGAGCGGCGCAGGGCCCGCCCGAGCCGGTGCGCGACCTGCCAGACCCGGATGCCATCCGGCTCGGCCAGATCCTCCAGGCCGACGGCGTGCGCGCGGGGGACAACCAGAAGGTGGCCGGGCGTCACCGGTGAGTGGTCGGCAAAGGCGACGACGGCGTCGTCCTCGTAGATCAGGCTGGCCTGCTCCTCGCCGCGCAGGATCGCGCAGAACACGCACTCCTCGTCGGTCAGGGCCGGACCTCCTCGCTGTGCGCGGACCGGGACGCCCCCGCCCGCCGCTCCTCATGATCCCAGGCCGGGCTCGACCCGTCGCCAGCTTTTCTCGGTGACGATCACGTGGTCGAGGAAGCGCAGGCCGACCAGGCCGGCGGCCTCCTGGACCCGGTGGGTGACCTGGCGGTCGGCCCGGCTGGGTTCCAGGTTGCCGTCCGGATGGTTGTGGGCGAGCCCGAACGCCGAGCCACCGCAGCGCAGAACATGGGCCAGCAGCTCGCGGACGCTCAGCGGACTGCCGTCGGACGTGCCGTCACCCGTCGCCGGGCTGAACGGGCCGGCCCGCAGGACGGTGCCACCACCGTCGCAGACGATCACGACGACCCGCTCGGTGCGCAGCCCTCGCAGGTGCGGCGCTGCCACCGCGGCCAGCGCCGCGGTGCTGGCCACCGCCCGCCGTGCCGGCGGAGGCCCGGATGCCCGGCGGCCGAGGTGGAACGCGGCACAGACCCGGGCGGCCTTCGCCGGGCCGACGCCCGCGTGCGCGACCAGCTCCGCGGGCGCGGCCCGGGCAAGTTCGTACAGACCGCCGTGCCGTGCGATGAGCTGACCGGCGAGGTCGACGGCGTCGCTGCCAGGGGCGCCGGAGCCCAGCAGAAGCGCGAGCAGCTCGCGGTCGGCGAGCGCCTCGACACCGGATGCCAGCGCCCGCTCCCGCGGCCGCTCGTGGGTGGGCAGGTCCTTCAACCGCATGGCCGTTACCCCGTTCATGGTGTGCCCGTTCATGGTGTGTCGTGCCCCGCCGGGAAGGTGTTGTCCGACCCGAGCGAACACCGTAGGTGTCGGGTACGACAGGTTCCACGGTCGAGCTGCCCCGGGTCGCCGCAACGTCGGTGGCCGCCTGCGCGTCTGCCTTGTGCCTGCACACCTCGGCGCGTGGGAGAACATATGGCACGCCGTAACCATGACCTTCTTGTACGTGACAACGACTTCCGGACCTGGGACGAACTCAGCCGGCAGGAGCGACGGACCGGCATCACGGTGCTGGCCACGATCGGGATCGTCGCGGTCGCCGCGGTGTGGTTCCTGGTCGGTGGCGAGACCAGCGTGGAGGCCGAGACCGGCGCCGCCCCGCCGCCGACGCTGGACGTCGCTGCCGAGCTCGACGCCTGGTACGGGTCCACCGCGGCCGCCCGGGCCGAGGTCGCCGCCGCGGCGGCGGGCGTCCGCACCGCCGTCGCCGCGAACGACGGGCGCGCTCTGCAGCCGGCCTGCGCCGTGCTCGGTACGGCCGCTCGGGACGCGGCGGGCGTGGCGGAAGCGCCCGTGGACGGGGCGCGGAAGGCCTGGACCGACGGCGTGGCCGCCTACCGCGGCGCGGCCGAGGCCTGCGGCCACCTCTTCGACGGCACCCAGGAACCTGTCGGCACGCTGCTGGCGCGTACGACGACCGCGCTCGGCACCGCGGACGGCCGGTGGGCCCGGCTCGCGGCCGACCTCGGCCAGCCCGCGCCGACCGTGCCGGCACAGGCGGTGCCCGCGCCGTCCGTGCCCGCGGCGTCTGCAGGTTGATGCTGCAAGACTCCGTCCCATGGACTACCCAGCACTGTTGGAGGCGCACGCGGACGTCCTGCTGACCGCAGCGCTGCGCGATCTGGACGCGCCGGTCCCGAGCTGCCCCGGCTGGGACTGCCGCCGCCTGGTGTCCCACGTCGGCCGGTTGTTCACTGTGACCGCGCGGCACCTGCCGAGGGGCACGACCGAGGAGCCCGAGCGGGTTCCGGCGCCGCCGCGGGACGACACCGAGCTCGCCGACTACTACCGGCGTTCGGTGGCCGACGTTCTCACCGTGCTCCGGGACGTCGACCCCCGGTCACCGGCCTGGACGTTCACTCTCCACGTCACCCCCGGCGTGGCCGGATTCTGGTCGCGCCGGCTGGCCAACGAGACCCTGGTCCATGCCTGGGATGCTGCCGGAGCGGTCGGCCAGCCGCCGGCGTTCCCGCCCGACCTGGCCGCCGACGCCATCGACGAGCTGCTGACCCTGCTGCTGCCGGCGGCGCGCGCGGTCGGGCTCTCGCCACCCGGGCAGGGCAGCGTGCACGTCCACCTGACCGACGTTCCGGGGGAGTGGCTCGTGCGGCTGGACGGCCCGACCGCGACGGTGACGACCGAGCACGCGAAGGGGGACGCCGCGCTGCGCGGCCCCGCGGGCCCGGTGCTGCTCGCGCTGTGGGGCCGGCTCGATCCGGCCGCTCCCGGGGCCGCCAGGGCCGCCGGGCCCGGCGGCGGCGGGCCCGAGGTCCATGGCGACGTCGGGCTGTTGCAGGCGCTGCGCACCGGGCGGTGATCCCGGTGTGAACCCGCGCAGTCGGCTCAGGAGGTGCCGGTGGGGCGGCGGAAGAGCGTGGCGGTCGGGGCCGCCGAGGTCAGTGTCGCCCGGGTCGGGGTGAACAGGAAGGACTCCTGGGGCAGCCCGTCGGGCCCGAGGAAGAACGCCTGCTCGATGGAGTCGATCTGGACCCGGGCGCCGGTGTCGCGCCCCTCGCCGACCACCCGGGTGGCCTGGATGGACGCGATGTCCTCGGCGACGGTGCCCGGCGGGAGCGCGATGGCGGTCTGGGCCGGGGAGTCCCGCTCGATGGACCACACCGGGTACACCTGGTTGGAGCGGAACGTGTTCGGGTTGCCGGACAGGCGCACGCCGACCGACACCCCGACCCACGCCGTGTCGGTGTTCGGCGGCCCCTGGGTGGACTTGCGGATCACCAGGTACAGGTAGTTGCGCGGGTCGCTGATCCGCTCGGTGGACGAAGGCTCGGGTGCCTCGGTGACCTTGCCCTCGCGGTTGACCTCCTGGGCCATCACCCAGTATGTCCACGGGTTGCGGTCCATGATCCGTTCGCGGGCCTCGTTGACCGGGTCCAGCCGCTCGCCGGCGGCGAGGGCGAAGCGCATCTGCCCGTCCGTCCGGTCGCAGATGTTGTTGTTCAGGGTGCAGGTCTGCAGGATCGGGTGGGTGCCCTCGACCTGCCCGCGGAACGGGACGTCGAGGTGGTCGGGGCCCTGCATGACGGCGCTGCCGGGCACGGCGTTGCCGGCGCCGTCGACCTCGACCCTGTAGGTCCACTCGATGTCGGTGGTGCGCCCCCAGCGGGCCATCAGGGCCGGGGTCGAGGTTCCGCCGTCCTCGTTGCTCCAGATCATGGAGTAGGTGAGCAGCCGGTGCCCGGTGGCTGTCGGTGCCTCGGTGTGGAAGGCGACGAGCGGCGAGTCGGTCAGCGCGTTCTGGAAGGGGCCCGTCGCGGGGGTGCCCGGCAGCAGGGCCGGGTTCACCGCTGTCCGCCCGTAGACCACCGGCGCGTTGCGGGCCGCCGCGTACTGCGGGTCGTCGGGGCCGATCGCCCGGAAGGCGAAGTTCGACAGCTTCGCCTGGGTGGAGCCCTGCGGTGAGCGGTCCGCCGCGAACTGCACACGCAGGTCGTGCCTGCCCCCGCCGAGGCTGCCGAGCGCGAGGCTGCGCCGGATCGGGAACGACGCGGGGATCACCAGGTCTGTCGTGTACGTGCCGTCGACGAACAGGGAGACCACAGCGGACTCCGAGCCGACGGTGCCCCAGGCTGCTCCCGGGGCCTCGGTGGTGACATCCAGTACCACCTCGCCGGCGGCCGGTACCTCGAACGGGACGGTGCTCTCGCCCGCACGCGCCAGCACGACCGAGGCGGGCGGGGCGGGGTCGTCCCCGTCGGAACTGCAGGCCGTGACGGTCACGGCCAGCATGGCGGCGGTCAGCCCACCGCCGAGCAGCCGGCGAAGTTGCCCAGACACCCGAATCTCCTTCGTGCGATCCGGGAGTCCCCACCGCGGCCGCGGCTGTCCCACCCGTCCCGAATCCTGACGCGAAACCGCGCCTCTCCATCCTGACGGGTAGGTGGTGCTCGGTCGCAGCCGGCTCCCCGCATTGGACGGCATCGTCCTGGTAGGGGCGGATACGTGGGTGTCGTTGGCAACTCCCGGTAGCCGCGGATCCGTCATCCGGATGTCACACGTGAGTGCACCCGAGTGGGGGTGGCGGATGTCGCGTCCCGGCGCGCCGGGAAATCCCTCCGAACGTGCCCGCCAGACGCCCGGGGGCACAATTCCGTCCGGCATCATTCTTGGGGGTACGTGCTGGGGCGGGGGCCACTGACCACAGGCCGTCGAGCACGCGGGGAGGCAGCACGGTGCGCAAGTTCGTGATCATGGGCGTGCAGGGTAGCGGCAAGGGCACCCAGGCGAAGCTGATGGCCGACGAGCTCGACCTGGTGCACATCAGCGTCGGAGACGTCTTCCGCTGGAACGTCCAGAACCACACGAAGATCGGCGCGCAGGTCCGGCGGATCGTCGCGAGCGGCCACCTGGTGGGTGACGACCTCGTCGAGTCGGTGGTCCGGACCCGGCTGACCGAGCACGACTGGAACTACGGGTTCATCATCGACGGCTTCCCGCGCAACGCCCGTCAGGCGGAGTTCTTCCTCGAGAGCTACGACATCGACGGCGTGATCTACCTCGACCTGCCCGACGAGGAGGTCGTGCGCCGGGTGCTGGCCCGGCGGCTGTGCTCGCGATGTGGCCTCGACTACAACCTGATCGCCAGCCGTCCGCAGGTGGAGGACACCTGCGACGTCTGCGGCGGTGCGCTCGTGACCCGCTCCGACGACAACCCGGAGGCCCTCGCGGTCCGGCTCTCCGACTACCACATGAAGACCCGTCCGGTGATGGAGATCTTCCAGCGCAAGGAGCACGTGGCCGTGGTGGACGCCCGCCGGTCGGTGCTGGAGGTGCAGTCCGAGATCCGCGACCACTTCGACCTGCCGGCGCCCCGCTCGCTGGCGGCGCGGCCCACGGCGGGTGCCGCGCGCCGCTCCGCCGGCCAGGTGGCCGATCAGGTGGCGGGTCAGGTTGCCGGCCGGCCGGAGGACCAGCCGGCCGGAGCTGACCGCTCCGCCGGCTGAGCGGTCGCGGCGGGCCGGGTCACTGCTTCTCGAAGACCACCGCGACGCCGTTGCTGGAGCCGGACCCGGCGGCGCCGATGGTCCCCGTCACCCCGTTGCCCCGGAACCCGAGGGAGCTGGCGACACCGGGGACGCCGACGTCCGAGGTGATCTCGTAGCCGGCGGCCGGCAGCGCCTGGCGGTAGAAGGCGCGGACGGCGTCGCTGCTCACGCCCTGCATCGTCACGGTCGAGCGGCTGCCGCCGGTCGCGCCCACCCTGACGGTGGCGCCGGGCGGGACCGGGAAGCCGGGCGGGATGTTGGTGCCCTTCAGCGCGTCGGCGCCGGTGGCGGTGTCGACCCGTCCGATGCCGGGCAGCGAGGTCGGAACCCCGGTCGGCACAGTCGTCGGGATCCCGCTCGGCAGCGAGGTGGGAATGCCCGTCGGGAGGGCCGAGGACAGGTCGGCCGGCAGCGTGGGCCGGGTCGACGCCGACGGCCGGGGGATGTCGTCCAGCGCGTCGCCGTCGCCGCCGCAGCCCGCCAGGGAGACGGCTGCCGCCGCCACTCCCATCGCGACGAGGAGGCGCGGCCCCCGCCCGCCTCCGACGACCCGCCGGATCTGGGTGCGGGTGATGTTCGGCATGCCCGGTCACTCCCCTGCTCGCACGCGGCGCGACTGCCGGCGCCACCCGTCCGGGGTGGTCTGATCGCGCAAGATCAACGATCACACCATAGCGGCATATCGTCCGACCGCGACTCATCCTGTCACCAAGGCGACCCGCTCTGTCTCGGCCCCCTGTCGGGCCGTGGGAGCGGCGCCGCGCGGCATCGTGCGGCACCGTGCGCGACGTAGTGATCGTCAGGCCATCCAGTCATTCCCTTTTGCCTGGATATGTCCTGGTGTGCAGCTATTGTTACTGTGTGGGGACGGTGGTTGTGTAGGGATGAAAGCACCTCGGTGTACACCCGGCCAGGGGGTGTGTGGGAGGTCTTACACCTGTACGTTCCATTTGTGACGGTCACGAACAATGCGGTGATCGGTATGGCTCTGGAGTACATCGAGGCCAATCCCGACGAGCGGGACCTCCTGCGCTCCCTGATCGTGCTGGCACTCCACGGCCCACCCATCGCCAGTACGTCCACCACTCCGGCGCATGTCACCTGCAGCGCGGTCCTCGTCTCGCCCGACTGGCAGGTGCTGCAGACGAAGGGCCGGGCGGCCCCGGCCTGGCGGCTGCCCGGCGGGCACGTCGACCAGGAGGACCAGTCGCTGCTGGGCGCCGCCCTGCGGCACCTGACGGACCAGGCGGAGGTCGAGACCAACGGCCTGATCCCGGCGAGCGTGCTGCCGGTTGACGTCACCCCGTACCCGGTCGACGCGGTGCCGGCCCGGCGGGAACCGGAGCACGTCCACTACGAGGCCACGTTCCTGCTGCACCTCGCCGACCATCCCCTCGCCCAGCTCACCGGGAAAGGGATCTCCCGGCGCTGGGTGAACATCGCCGACGTGCGGGGCAAGCTAGGTGACAAGCTGCGGCTGGAGTCCGCCCGCGCCCGCGTCTGACCGTCCGGCGCCGGTGCCGGGCACAGGCGGAGGGGGCAGGCGTGGGTACGGTACCGATCCGGTTCGTCGACGACGACGCGGTCATGGACATCGCCGAGTCGCTGTCAACGCTGCGGGTCGACGGTCGACACCTGTGGCTCGGCGGGGACGAGACGGTGACGATCGAGCGACTCACCCTGTCGCCGGCCGGGGATGCCTTCGCCGGGCACGTGAGCTTCGCCGTCGGGGACTTCCTGCCCCTGCCCGAGCCGCCCGACGCAGACGGCGTGGTGCCCGAGATCGACATCGAGGGTCTCGACCTGGCCGGTGGCTACCTGTGGTTCACCGGCTCGCACGCCCGGACCCGCAAGCGGGTGCGGCCCGACCACGCGACCGAGACCGCCCTCGCCCGGCTCGCCCGGGTCAGTAACAACGCGAACCGCCACCTCGTCGGACGGATCCCCATCCTCGACACCGAGGACGGCCCGGTGCTCGTTGCCACCGCGCCGGATCCCACCTCCGGCACCGGTGCGCCGCTGACCGCGGCCGCCCTCGGCCTGAGCAAGCCCACCCGGCTCACCCGGGCGCTGCGCGACGACCCGCACCTCGGGCCCTTCCTGCGCATCCCCAGCAAGGACAACGGCCTGGACATCGAAGGCCTGGCGGTCGTCGGCGAACGGATCTACCTGGGCCTGCGGGGGCCGGTGCTGCGCGGCTGGGCGGTCGTCCTCGAACTGCGCGTCGCCGGCAGCGACGGCCAGGACCTGGTGCTCGCGCCGCTCGACGGCGGCAGCTACCGCAAGCACTTCCTGGACCTCGGCGGCCTCGGCGTGCGGGACATGGCTGCCCACGGCGACGACCTGCTTCTGCTCACCGGCCCGACGATGGATCTCGACGGACCGGTCCGGGTGTACGTCTGGCGGGGCGCGGCGCAGGCCGAGACGTCCGTCGTCGTGCACGACAAGGAGATCGAGAAGATCCTCGACATCCCCTACGGCGACGGGCTGGACCACGCCGAGGGCATCAGCCTGATGCCCGACCCCGCCGGTTCGGGCCAGGACACGCTGCTGGTGATTCACGACAGCCCGGCCCCCGCTCGCCGGCGGCATCGCCACGAGATCCTGGCGGACCTCGTGCCGCTCCCGCCGGCAGGCGGCTGACCGGGCGCGTCCGCGTGGGCGGAGACAGTCTCAGTGGGCGGAGATACGCGCCACCGCCCGCATCTTGTTCATCGCGTCGAGTGCCGCGACCTTGTACGACTCGGCGAGGGTCGGGTAGTTGAAGACGGTGTCGACGAGGTAGTGCACCGTCCCGCCGCACCCCATGACGGCCTGCCCGATGTGGACCAGCTCGGTCGCGCCCGTCCCGAAGACATGGATGCCGAGCAGCCGGCCATCCTCCGGGCTGACCAGCAGCTTCAGCATTCCGTACGAGTCACCGAGGATCGCGCCGCGGGCGAGTTCGCGGTAGCGGGCGACCCCGACCTCGAACGGGACGGCCTGCTCGGTCAGCTCGTCCTCGGTGCTGCCCACGTAGGAGATCTCGGGAATCGTGTAGATGCCGATCGGCATCAGCTCGGCCCGCATCCCCGTCGACGGCTCGCCGCAGGCGGCGTAGGCGGCCAGCCGCCCCTGCTCCATGGACGTCGCCGCCAGCGCGGGGAAGCCGATCACATCGCCGACCGCGTAGATGTGGTCGACCTCGGTGCGGAAGTCCGGGCCGACCAGGATGCGACCGCGGCTGTCCGCGGTGAGACCGGCGTTGCGCAGCTGCAGCACCTCGGTGAGCCCCTGCCGGCCGGCCGAGTACATGACGGTGTCGGCGGGGATCTTCTTGCCGCTCTCCAGGAGGGTGAGCGTGCCCCCGTTGTGGCGCTCGACCGACACCACGGACTCCCGGAACCGGAAGGTCACCGCGAGATCGCGCAGCTGGTACTTGAGGGCCTCGATGATCTCCAGGTCGCAGAAGTCCAGCATCCGGTCGCGCCGCTCCACGACGGTGACCTTGGTGCCCAGGGCCGCGAACATCGAGGCGTACTCGATGCCGATCACGCCGGCACCGACCACCACCATCGAGCCCGGGATGCGGTCGAGGTCGAGGATCTGGTCGCTGTCGACCACCGTGCGGCCGTCGAAGTCGACGGACTCCGGCCGCGCCGGCCGGGTGCCGGTGGCAATGATGATCTTGTTTGCGCGGACCTGTCGCTCCTCGACGCCACCCTGCCCCCGCACGCTCACGGTGTGCGGGTCGAGAAACGTGGCGAGGCCGGAGAGGACCTGGACCCGGTTGCGCGTGAGCTGGCTGCGGATCACGTCGATCTCGCGGCCGATCACATGCTGGGTTCGCGCCGAGAGGTCCGAGACGGTGATCTCGTCCTTGAGTCGGTAGCTCTGTCCGTAGACCTCGCGCTGCGCCAGACCCGTCAGGTACATGACCGCTTCGCGCAGCGTCTTGGACGGGATCGTTCCCGTGTTGATGCAGACGCCGCCGATCATGTCCCGCTTGTCGACGACCGCGACGCTGCGCCCGAGCTTGGCCGCGGCGATGGCAGCCTTCTGCCCGCCGGGACCGGAACCGATGACAAGGACATCGACCTCATGCACGTCGTTTCCCCCTGTCATTTGTCGTGTCGCCCGAGGCTATCCGCCCATCCGGCCTGGAACGCACGGCAGCTGGTGTTGTTACGTTCTTTTCCCTCCCGGGTCCCCACATCGACACATCTGGCGCGCCGAGTTGGTAACTGAGTGCCCATGGTCACATATCGGCGGGCGGGGGTGAAGTGGTCCTATGGGGCCCACCCGCCGACGGGGCAGTCGGAAAATCCGCGGCGGAGGCCGTAACGAAAGCTCCGGTGCCTCGTTGGACATGCATCGGGGCCGCGGAGGTCGTGGAGGCTGGCTGGGGGGTCTTCCACGGCTCCCGCGGCCTCGGTGCCGGCCCGCGGGGGACGGCGTCGGCATGAGGACCGGCTCCCCGCAGCTGCTGCGGGGAGCCGGATCCGGCCCGTGCCCGCCCGCTACGGGTGCGTCATCGACAGGACGTCCAGCGCCTGGTCGAGCTGCTCCTCGGTGAGCTTGCCCGCCGCGATGTAGCCACGCTCGAGCACCACCTCGCGGATCGTCTTCTCCTCGGCCAGCGACAGCTTGGCGACCTTCGCCGCCTCCTCGTAGCCGATGTACTTGTTCAACGGGGTGACGATCGACGGCGAGGACTCCGCATACCGGCGGCAGCGCTCCTCGTCCGCCTCGATGCCGTCGATGCACCGGTCGGCGAAAAGGCGGCTGATCGTCGACAGGATGTGGATCGACTCCAGCAGATTGCGCGCGATGACCGGCAGCATCACGTTGAGCTCGAAGTTGCCGGCCGAGCCGCCGAACGCCACCGCCGCGTCGTTGCCGACGACCTGGGCGACGACCTGGCAGACAGCCTCGGGAATGACCGGGTTCACCTTGCCCGGCATGATCGACGAGCCGGGCTGCAGGTCGGGCAGCCGGATCTCGCCGAGCCCGGCCCGCGGGCCCGAGGACGCCCACCGCAGGTCGTTGGAGATCTTGTAGAGCGACACCGCGATCACCCGCAGCATGCCGGACGCCTCGACGAGCCCGTCGCGGGACGCCTGCGCCTCGAAGTGGTTGCGCGCCTCCGTCAGCGGCAGGCCCGTGGAGGCCGCAAGCTCCTCGATGACGGCCGCGGAGAAGCCGGGCGGAGTGTTGATGCCGGTGCCGACCGCCGTCCCGCCGAGGGGCAGCTCGCCGATCCGCGGCAGCGCCGCGTTCAGCCGCTCGACGCCGAGCCGGACCGCCGCCGCGTAGCCGCCGAACTCCTGGCCGAGGGTCACCGGCGTGGCGTCCATCAGGTGGGTGCGGCCCGACTTGACCACACCGGCGAACGCCGTCGCCTTGCGCTCCAGGGCGACGGCGAGGTGATCGAGGGCGGGGATGAGTTCGTGCACGATGCCCTGGGTCGCCGCCACGTGGATCGACGAGGGGAACACGTCGTTGGAGGACTGCGAGGCGTTCACGTGGTCGTTCGGGTGGACGGCCCGCCCGAGCCGCTCGGAGGCGAGCGACGCCAGCACCTCGTTGGTGTTCATGTTCGACGAGGTGCCGCTGCCGGTCTGGAAGACATCGAGGGGGAACTGGTCGTCCCAGTCGCCGCGGGCGACCTCGCCGGCGGCCTCGGAGATGGCTGCGGCGATGTCACCGTCCAGCACGCCGAGCTTCGCGTTCACGGTGGCCGCGGCGGCCTTGATCCGGGCGAGCGCGGAGATGTGGGCACGGGAGATCCGCTGGCCGGAGACAGGGAAGTTCTCGACCGCGCGCTGGGTCTGGGCACGCCACTTCGCTGCGGCCGGCACCCGCACATCACCCATGCTGTCGTGCTCGATGCGGTAGTCCTGCTCGCTCATGACGCCTGCTCGCTCATACGCCGATCTCCCGAGATGTCCGTCAACCCTGGTCTGCTGGTCGCCATGCCCGGCCACCCGCGGACATGTCCGGGGCGCAGGCCGGCCACTGCCGACCCTAGGACATCAGGAGCACCCGTCGCCTCGGCCGAGGTCACCGCAGGCGATCGTCACACCGCACCGCGGCGGACGGCGGCCCGGCCGCGGTGCCCCGTCGTGCCCGCGCCGACCCGTGAGGAGCCGCGCGGCACCCGCCGGGGTGGCCGGGCCGGGCGGGCGGGACCTTCGGGCACCGAGGGCCCGATCGTGCTCCCACCGGAGGGCAGGAGAGCGGGATGGCGGCACAGACGGGATGGCGGCACAAAAAGGCGCCGGGCCCGGCCTGGCCGCCACTGTGTGAGCTGGCGGCCGGCCCGAACCCGGCGCGGAGTCGGAAGGTGAGCTGAACTCAGCCCGCGGCCCGCTCGCGGGCACGCATGTCCCGGCGCAGTTCCGGCGGGAGGGCGAACAGGAGGTGCTCGTCGGCGGAGGTGACTTCCTCCACGTCGTTGAACCCGTGGCCGGCCAGCCAGGCCATGACGCCTGTGACCAGTTCCTCGGGCACGGACGCCCCGCTCGTCACACCGACCGTCTCGACGCCGTCGAGCCAGCTCTCGTCCACCTCGGTGGAATCGTCCACCAGGTAGGACTTCGGTGCCCCGGCGTCGAGGGCGACCTCGACGAGCCGGACCGAGTTGGACGAGTTCGGCGAGCCGACGACGATCAGGAGATCGACCTTCTCGGCGATCTCCTTCACGGCCACCTGACGGTTCTGGGTGGCGTAGCAGATGTCGGAGTTTGGTGGACCCTGCAGATGCGGGAACCGCTCACGCAGTGCGTTCACCGTGGTCATCGTCTCGTCAACGGACAGCGTCGTCTGCGACAGGAACGCGACCCGCTTCGGGTCCCGGACCTTCACCGCAGCCGCGTCCTCCGGACCGTCCACAAGATGAATGCGGTCCGGCGCCTGGCCGGTGGTGCCCACCACCTCCTCGTGGCCCTCATGACCGATCAGGAGGATGTCCAGATCCTCCTTGGCGAATCGGCGAGCCTCGGAGTGCACCTTGGTGACAAGGGGGCACGTCGCGTCGATGGTGCGGAGCTGACGCGAGGCTGCCTCCTCATGGACCGTCGGTGCCACGCCGTGCGCCGAGAACACCACCGTGGCGCCATGCGGCACCTCGTCGGTCTCGTCAACGAAGATCGCGCCCTTGGCTTCCAACGTCTTGACGACGTGGGCGTTGTGCACGATCTGCTTGCGTACATACACCGGCGACCCGTACAGATCGAGTGCCTTCTCGACGGTCTGGACCGCGCGATCGACACCCGCGCAGTAGCCGCGCGGCTTGGCCAACAGGACCCGCCCCATGTCGCAGCAGTCTACGCGGGCGCTGCCCGCCGCCAAGGGGCGCCGAGCGGAGCATCCCGGATGCGCGCATCGCCCCGACCGCCGGTGACCTTGGCCGCCGGGCCGGGTCGTACCGTTCGGGGGTGGCCCTCACCTCGACGCCGGACGAGCCGCTCCCGGTACGGACGATCTCCCGCGCGATGGGCGAGTGGATCTCCAGGCTGGGCCGGGTCTGGGTCGAAGGTCAGGTGACCGAGATCTCCCGCCGCCCGGGCATGGGCACGGTCTTCATGACGCTGCGCGACCCCGTCGCGGACGTCTCCCTGCGGGTGACCTGCCCCCGCGCGGTGTGCGAGGCGGTCGGGCCCGGGCTGGTCGACGGCGCGCGGGTCGTGGTGTGGGGGAGGCCGTCCTTCCACCCTGGTCGGGGCACTCTGGCCCTTGCTGTCACGGAGATTCGGCCGCTCGGCGCGGGCGCGCTGCTGGCCCGGCTGGAGCGGCTGAAGTCCACCCTCGCGGCCGAGGGACTTTTCGCCGCGAGCCGCAAGAAACGGCTCCCGTTCCTCCCGGGGGCCGTCGGTCTGATTACCGGGCGTGCATCCGCGGCCGAGCGGGACGTCGTCGAGAACGCCCGCCGGCGGTGGCCCGCCGTGCGCATCGAGCTACGCGAGGTGGCCGTCCAGGGGCCGCTGGCGGTGGGCCAGATCCTGGACGCGCTCGCCGCGCTGGACGCCGACCGGGCCGTCGAAGTGATCGTCATCGCCCGCGGCGGCGGCTCGCTGGAGGATCTCCTGCCGTTCTCCGACGAGGCCCTGCTGCGTGCGGTTGTCGCCGCCCGGACACCTGTGGTGTCGGCCATCGGACACGAGCAGGACGCACCTCTGCTCGATTTCGTTGCCGACGTCCGTGCGTCCACGCCGACCGACGCGGCCAAGCGTGTGGTCCCTGACGTGGCCGAGCAGGCCGCCCTCGTGGACGCCCTGCGTGGGCGCGCCCGGCGGGTCCTCGCCCACCGCCTCGACCTGGAGACCCGCCGGCTGGCCGACCTGCGGGGGCGACCGGCCCTCGCGGCGCCGCTGCGCGACATCGAGCACCGGGAGCAGGCCGTGGACGCGCTGCGCGCGCGGGCGCGGCGCTGCGTCACTCATACGGTGGACGTCGCCGGGCGTGACCTGGCCCATGCGGCGGCCCGGATGCGCGCGTTGTCTCCCGCGGCGACCCTGGAGCGCGGTTACGCCCTGATCCAGCGGGCGGACGGCCTGGTGGTGCGCTCTCCGGACGAGGTCACGCCGGGGGAGCGGCTGGTGGTCCGGGTCGCGGGCGGTACGTTCGCCGCCACCGTGCCCGCCGTCGGAGATGCCGCGGCCGACGCCCTCTCGGGACAGGGAGACCACAGTGACCGATCCTGATCGCGAGCCGGCGGTCTCCGCCGGAGTCACCTACGAGGTGGCACGGGCGGAGCTGGAGGACGTCGTCCGCCGGCTGGAGGCAGGCGGGTGCGCGCTGGAGGAGTCCCTGGCGCTCTGGGAGCGCGGTGAGGAGCTCGCCGCCCTGTGCCAGAACCTGCTGGACGGGGCTCGTGCCCGCCTGGCGGCGAGCCCGGCGGCACGGGCGGCCGCCGTGCCGGTGCCCCAGCCGGGCCCGGGGGGCCCGAGCGGGCCGGCCGGCGCCTGACCACCGCGACAGGGTTCACTCGTTGGGCGGATCCACCCGGCGCCACACAGGTTCGGCGGGCCGTAGGGTCGGGTGTGCGGGCCGTGGGTGACGGTCGCCGAGCCGGTGGCCCGACCGGGGCAGGTGCGGCCGTCTGATCTGGAAGATGAGGGCGTGGCGCGTCAACGCGGTCAGGAAACAGTTCGGGACATGGTGCTCTCGCTCGGCGTGGTGCTGGCGGCCGTCGCCGTCTTCTTCCTCTTCGCGATGCCGCGCGGGACGGAGGATCCCGAGGTCAAGGTCGTCGACGTCGAGTCCACCCTGGTCCCGTACGCGCGCCAGGCGCCCTACCCGGCGTCGGCCCCGAGGGACCTGCCGGACCTGTTCAAGCCGACGTCCATCCGGATGACCCTGCCGTCGGGCGGCACCAGCGACGGTGACACCACCAGGATCACGATCGGCTACGTGGTGGACCGGCCCGAGGACCGCACCTTCGCCCGGTTCCTGCAGAGCAACGCCTCCGACGCGGTGCAGGCCATCCTCGGAGACCGCCCGGTCACCGGCTCGGTGGACGTTGCCGGCGAGCCCTGGGAGGAACGACGGGACGACCGCGGTCACCTGGCGCTCACCCGGATCGTCGACGGAGTGACCACGATCATCGACGACGGCGGCGGCCCGGGTGCCGCGGAGCTGGCCGATCTGCGGACGCTCGCCGCCGCGATCCGCCCCATCGATGCCACGGCGGCCGTCGGCACGACTTCCTGAGCGGACATCGCCACCTGAGCGGAACACCGCATCCCGCCCGGCATGCTCCGGCGCCCGGCGGGGCCCGGGGGGGCTCTGCCTGCCGGTACCAGCGCGGAGGCATCGGCCCGGAGACGGCGTCCGGAGGCATCGGCCCGGGAAACGGCCCCTGGTCCGGAAACAGCTGCGGGTGGCCGTCACGCCCCCTCCGCGTGACGGCCACCCGTATCGACCTGTTTGACGCGGCACATCCGACGAAGGTTGCGCGCCTGTCGAAGATTTTTTTCGCTGGTTCCGGGGCGGCCTCCGCGGGCGGCTGGCGGGCCCGCGCAGGCCTGTGCGGGAGCCGTCCCCGGCACCGGACCGACTGTTGGCGCCCGGCGCCGGAGCGCTGTCGCCTGGTACTGGAGCGTTACCATCGGCACGCGGCGCGCCGGCCAACTACGCTCCTTCCCGTGGCTGCCGAGACCGCTTCCGTACCCGTATCTCTCGCCGTCCAGGGCCAGGCGCCGGACAGGAACCTTGCACTTGAGCTGGTCCGCGTGACCGAGGCCGCCGCGCTCGCCGCCGCCCGCTGGGTCGGGCGCGGCGACAAGAACGGCGCCGACCAGGCCGCGGTCGACGCGATGCGCCGGCTCGTCGGGACGGTGTCGATGCGCGGTGTCGTCGTGATCGGCGAGGGGGAGAAGGACGAGGCCCCCATGCTGTTCAACGGCGAGGAGGTCGGCTCCGGTGAAGGCCCGGACTGCGACGTCGCCGTCGACCCCGTGGACGGGACGACCCTGACGGCCAAGGGCATGAACAACGCGGTGTCGGTGATGGCGGTCAGCGAGCGCGGCTCGATGTACGACGCCAGCTCCTGCTTCTACATGGAGAAGCTGGTGACCGGGCCGGAGGCGGCGAGCGTTGTCGACATCGACGCCCCGGTGGAGGACAACATCCGCGCGGTCGCGAAGGCGAAGGGCATCCTGCCGCGTGACGTCACAGTGGTCGTTCTCGACCGCCCGCGGCACACGGAGCTGGTGAACCAGATCCGTGCCGCCGGTGCCCGCGTCAAGCTGATCTCGGACGGTGACGTGGCCGGCGCGGTCATGGCCGCCTCCGCCGACACCGGTGTCGACCTGCTGCTGGGCATCGGCGGCACCCCGGAGGGGATCATCGCCGCCTGCGCCGTCACCTGCACCGGCGGCGTGGTGCAGGGCCGGCTGTGGCCGCGCGACGACACGGAGCGGGCGAAGGTGCTGGACGCGGGCCACGACCCGACCCGCCTGCTGCAGACCCGCGACCTGGTCGACAGCGAGAACGTCTTCTTCGTGGCGACCGGCATCACCGACGGGGAGCTGCTGGCCGGGGTCCGCTACCGGCCGGGCGGGGCGAACACCTCGTCGCTCGTCATGCGCTCCCGTTCCGGCACCATCCGGCGGGTGGACAGCCAGCACCAGCTCACGAAGCTGCAGGCCTACTCGACCGTGCCCTTCTAGTCTCCTACCCTCGGGCCATGGCTGACACGGCCCGAGGCTCCGCCGCCGCGCCGACCGGCACGCCGGCTTCCACGCCGTCCGGTGGCCGGCGGCGACCCGGGCGATGGCGTCCCGAACGGCTGCGGCGACCCGTTCGGCCGCGGCGGTCCGGCGGGGCGCGGTCCGGGCGGGGGCGTCCGGCCGGCGGCGGCCCGGTGGGGCGTGCGGTGGCCCGGCTCGACCGGCCGGGGCCGCACGGCAGCGCGGCCGAGGTGACGACCATGCCCGCGGCCCTGCGGCGGTTCCTCGGGCACCCACGGCCGCCGGTCCTCCTCGGCGCGGTCGGTGCGGTCGCGGCCGTCCGCGTGCTGCGTGGCCCGGTGCGCCGCCGTGACGCGGTGACCGCCGCGGTCTGCCTCGGTGTGCAGCCGTTCGTCGAGTGGGGGGTTCACCGCGGGCTGCTGCACGCCCGGCCGGGCGGGCGGCTGGGGTCGATCGGCTACCAGCTCGCCGGGTATGGGCACCAGCAGCACCACCGCGACCCCACCAACCTGGACACGATGTTCCTGCGGCCCCGGGAGGTCACGGCCGGAGCCGCGGCCGGCATGGCGGTGGCCGCGCTGGCCCCGCCGGCAGCAGGGACGGTCGCCGTCTGTGTCGGCCTCGGCGCGCTGGCCTACGACTGGACGCACTTTCTCATCCACACCGGCGTCCGCCCTTCGGGCCGCTACTACCGGCGGGTATGGCATGGCCACCGCCTGCACCACTACCGCAACGAGCGGTACTGGCTGGGAGTGACCAGCCCGATCGCGGACGTCGTGCTGCGCACCTCGCCGACCCGCGACGACATACCGGTCTCCCCGACCGCGCTCGGTGCCTCGGCACTGGCCGCCCGCCATGACCGCGATGAGCGAGCCAGTCGGCCGGGTCGCCCCGGGCGGAGGGGCCGGGACGTCCGCACGGCTGGCGCCGCAGGCACCACCGGCCCCAGGGCACGCGGGCCGTACCCGCCGGTCTGATCAGCCCGCTGGCCCCGCTGGCCCCGCTGGCCCCGATCGGTCAGGCCGGTCGAGTAGCCCGTTCGAGCAGGCCGGTCGAGTAGCCCGTTCGAGCAGGCCGGCCGGGTCGGTGCACAGCGCCTCCACCGCGTGCCGGATGCGCGCCGGGTCGAAGGTGCTGGCGTGGAACGAGGCGCTGACCTGCAGGCGTCCCATCAGCTGGGTGATCGCGAAGGTCACCAGCTCCGGATGGCCGGGTGTGCTCGCGGTGGCCAGACGGGAGGGCAGGCCGGGCTGCCACGGCAGGCGTTCGAGCTCGCGCAACCGTCCCAGGTAGTTCACGACCATCGCGGGCCGCGGCAGCGGCGGCACGTTCTCCGGCTGAGGCGGCGGCCGGCGGCGCTGCGCCCGGGCGGTCACCAGGGCCATCGTCGCCAGGGGGCGCCCGGCGCCGAGACCGGCGTCCAGCGTCGCGGCGACCGAGGCGGGGTCCAGCGCGTCCGGTGGATCAAGGTGGACGCCGACGGAGAAGTTCCCGGTCAGGCCGGCCGCTCCGGGCAGGTAGCGCCGGTTGTCGACGAGGACGCGCAGGCCCGGGGCGGGGGTCAGCCCCGCATCGAGGAGCGCCGCCCGGGCGGCGGCGAAGAACACCGCGGTCCTGGTCACACCGCGTGCGTTGTGGGTGCGCCACCGGTGCAGCCGGGAGAGCAGACCAGGGTCGCTGGTGGCACTGGCCGAGGAGACGTCCGAACTCCACCGGATCCGGCTGTCACCCGTGGCCGGCGAGTACGAGGGCGACGGTGCGGGCGCGGGTGCGGTGCGCTGGGCGCGGGCGACGGCGAGCAGCCGGCCGGGCGAGCGGCCGAAGTGATCGGCGAGCGCCAGCGCGAGCGGATGGCGCGGATCCGCGCCGACCAGCCCCACCGGGGGCTGTCCGTCCCGGGCGCGGGCCGTGAGCTCGGCCAGCAGGGTGACGACCGGACGACCGTCCAGCAGCGGGTGGGCCACCGACAGCGCGACCAGGTTCTTCCCAGCGAGGACCTGGAACGGGACAGCCGGATCGGCCTGGTCGTGCAGCTGCTTCTGCAGGCTGTCAAGGTCGCCCGCCGCCGCGTCGGTCGGGACGACCAGCTGGTCGCAGAAGTCGGCCAGCTCCGGGCGCGGTACCGGGAACCAGCGTGTCATCACCGGCCCGTCAGGCCCGTCAGGCCCGTCAGGCCCGTCAGGCCCGTCCGGCCTGACCCGCCCGACCAGCCCGCTCGACTGCCCGCGCATCGTCCCGGGCCGGTGGAAGATCCGGTGGTCGGGGGCCAGCGCGGCGAGGTCCCGCAGCGTGGCCCGCAGCGCGCCGGGGCCGGGTGCGTCCAGCCCGGAGAGCAGGACGGTGGTGTGGGTGCCGCGCCAGCCGCGGTCGCGGCCCGGCATGCGAGTGCCCAGCTGTCGACGCAGGCGTTCCGCCACCGTGGTTGTCGCGGTCACAGGTGTTCCCCCTGGAGTGTTCCGGGCGCCGGCAGCGGGCGCGACAGGAGTGACCGACGTCCTGGCCGCTCACCGGCGAGGACGATCGCCGCGGCGAGGCACTGCGCCCCGGCCCACGCGAGGCCGATGCCGGTCAGCCCGGCCCGGTCGCCGAGGACGAGGGCGCTGCCCGGCACCAGGACGGCGAGCAGCAGGTGCATCCGGACGATCCAGCCGATCCGGAGACGGGCACGCGCAGCGCAGATCGCCAGCGTGACGACCGCCCGCCCGAGGCTGCCGAGCAGCAGCAGGCGCAGGACGTCCGCGCCCTCGTGCGCGTACTGGGTGCCGAACACGCGCAGCAGTACCGGTGCGCCGAGCGCGGCGATGGCGGTGATGACGCCGAGCCCGGCCAGTGTCCGGCGGCGCAGTGCCCGATGCATCGAGGTGACGTCCGCCTCCGCGTGCGACCCCTCCACCACCAGCGACGAGCCCAGGGCGACGACCATCGCGTCCAGCGCCTGGACGATCATCCAGACCAGCCCGAACGGCGCCGCGGCGGCCGGCCCGACCAGGGCGACGACGAGCACCGGCAGCAGCGTCACGCCGATCTGGTCGAGCACCATCGCCGTCGACTCGCCGGCCAGGAAGCGCCGGAACGCCCGGCTGTCGACGCCGGGCGCCGGGTCGTCCCGGGTCGGCAGCACCCGGGTGAACAGCAGGTAGGCCACCGGCACGACCACGATGGCCGCGGGGATGATCCACGCGGCCAGCAGGGCGCCGGCCGTGCCGCCGATGACGAGGAGCAGGCCGAACTTCGCGGCGCTGTAGGCCGTGTTCTTCACCGGGACCCAGGTGGCGCACCGCATCCCGGTCAGGGCCGCGTCCTGCAGCGCGAACACCGACCAGATGCCGACGGCCAGCACGAACCCGACGGCGGGAAACGGGCGTTCCAGCGTGTGGAAGGCATCGGACACCCGCGGGGCGGCCAGCACGAACCCGGCCCCGAGCAGGAGGCTGAGGACCGCGGCGGTGGCGGTGCCGCCGGCGACCAGCGCCACGCGCCGGCGCCCGGCCCGTGGGAGGAAGGCGGCCAGTGCCGGCCCGAGATTGAGCTGACCGAGCATCGACAGCGCCATCATCGCGGAGACCAGTGCGGTGGCCTCACCCACGGCGGCTCGCGGTGTGGTGTGTGCCGCGGCGATCCAGAACCCGGCGCCGAGCAGCGCGGAGATCAGCCCGCTCAGCGCGAGCGCCGCGCCGTTGCGGTACAGCGCCCCGCCCGCGGCGGCCTCGGTGCCGATGACAGGGAACGTGCCGGAGGACATGGGGGAGCCGGTCGTGCTCGTCGGCGCGCTCACGTGGCCGGCCCGGCGGAACGGTAGCGGTAGATCCGGGTGTTCGCCGTCGAGTACCAGAGGCTGAACCGCCCGGAGTCCGCCAGTGCTGCCTCCAGCGAGCGGAGCGCGCGTGGCGGGGCGATCCGGTAGATGTCGGCGTACGTCTCCTGCGAGGCGGCGAAGACCAGGTAGCTCTCCGGGCCGTACCCGTCCAGGACCGCCTCGACGGTCTCGACGTCCGGGCGGCCCAGGGGGCGGCCGCGCAGCTCGGCATGGTCCAGCAGCGCGGGGACGTTCTGCTCGGCCGGGCCGAACCGGTCGTAGCCGCCGGTCAGCTTCACCGGGAAGTCAGGGGTCGCCGTCACGATCGCGGCGCCGGGCGTGGCCGCGTCGTACAGATGCTCCGCGGCGTGGACCTCGTCCGCCGGGAGGACGTTCAGGGCGGCCTGGCCGTGGAAGGCCGGCATGAACAGCGCGGCCAGCACGCCGAGGACCGGCAGCACGGAGAGCGCCCGGCGTGGGCGCCACCGGAGCCCCGGGCCGGGCGCGAGTGCGCGGGCGGCCAGGATCGCCGACCACGGCAGCGAGAAGAGGACCACGCGGAGGATCCCCTCGCCGCCGTAGTTCTGCCCGATGATCAGCCCGCCGGCAGCGAGGACGAGAACGACGGGGACGAGGGCCCGTCCGTCCCCGAGCGGTCGGGCCCCGGCCGGGGCGGTGGCTGGGGCAGCGACGGCTGGCGCGGTGGCGCTCGGGGCGGTGACGGCCGAGGCGGCTGCGGGTCCGCGTGCCCAGCGCACGGCGCCGAGCGCGGCCAGCAGCCACACCGCGATGCAGAGCAGCTGTCCGGCGAGACCGTTGAGGTTCTTGCCGGGCATCGGGTCCGGGGTGAACGGGCCCTGCGTACGCGCGTTGGCGATCGGGTCCATCCCGCTGAACAGCCCGAAACTGCCCTGGACATAGTCGAGGTTGGGCAGCAGGTACGCGGCCGCGACGACGGCGAGCGCGACGGCGAGCCACCACGGCCGGACCATCCCGAGAACCGTCAGCGCGGCGACTCCGAGCACCAGCATGTACGGAGTCAGCTGGTGGCTCGCGACCACGGTGGCCTGCAGCAGGACGACGAGCGCGACGACGGCCGCGCGCGGTGGTGTCCGCCGGCCGGCCGCCACGTCCGTGGCCTCCGTGGCTGCGAAGGGGGCGAGGGTGAGGCGCCGGTGGACCAGCGCCCCGGCGACCCGCAGCACCAGCCGGTTGACTCGGTTCTCCCGCGGCTCGGTGAAGTGGTCGACCACCAGGATGAAGATCCCCAGCGTGAGGGTGAAGGCGAACGCCTGCGGCGCGAAGTAGCTCTGGCCGACCCAGTTCGTCAGCACGAACAGCAGGCCGGCGAGCTGGCCGAGCCGGGCGTCGCCGAGCAGCCGGCGGCCCAGGGCGGCGACGGCGGCCGTGCAGACCAGGAGGAAGAAGACCTCCGCCCAGCCGGCGTAGTCGACGGGACTGCCCCGGCCGGCCAGCCAGGAGAAGGCGGCGCTGACGGCGAAGAACCCCGGCCACCGGTGATAGATGTCGATGCCCGGCGAGACCGACCCGTGCATCTCGATGTACCGGGTCACCCCGATGTGCTTGTACGCCCAGAAGTACTGCGGTACGTCCGACACCGCGGGGACAGTCCCGTAGAGCGCGACCACCAGCGCCGCGGTCGCCAGCGCGATCAGCGCCGGGCGGGAACGGCGCTGGCAGGACGCCGCCGCGGCGGCACCGAGCAGCAGCGCCACCCCGGCGAACCAGGTGATCGGCAGCGCGGGCAGCAGGCCGTAGTCGTTCATGCGGGCCAGGTCGATGCGGCCCAGCGAGACCGCCCACAGCAGTAGTCCCGTGCCGGTGAGCAGGACGGGCACGGCGACGTCGGCCCGCGGGCGTGGCGCCGCCCGGGCCGCGGCGCGTGGGACGCAGGAGACGGCGATGCTGATGGCGCTACCTTCCCTTCGCACGGTGGATCCCGGCAGGGAGCGCTTGCGGTGCTTGTCCCGTGAGGACTGATGTGAGACGGCGCTCCTGCCTGGACCCGGCGAAGGCCTGACGCCCAGGAGG